>JALTEL010000201.1 GCA_027073945.1 Caldifarciminota bacterium
TTGTAAGGGTAAAAATATTCCGCTATAAAAAATAATAATAATATATACAGGAAAAGAAGGCCTAATTTCTTCAGAACTTTGTTATTATTTATCATGCTCAAATTTTTCGTATGCTTCCACGATGTCTTTGACCAGTTTATGGCGTATTATATCTTCGCTTGTAAATTTAACGAATGAAATACCCTCTATATCTTTTAGTATTTTTTGTACTTCTACAAGACCTGACGTATCAGACTCGGGCAGGTCAATTTGAGTTATGTCTCCTGTAAGCACGAGTTTTGTTCTCGGTCCAAGCCTTGTCAAAAACATTTTCATCTGTATGCTTTTTGTATTCTGAGCCTCGTCAAGTATGACAAACGCATCGCTGAATGTTCTGCCTCTCATAAATGCAAGGGGCGCAATTTCCAATATCCTTCTTTCTATGAGTTGTTGAACCTTGTCATAAGGCATCATATTGTAAAGTGCGTCGTACAGGGGGGTTAAATATGGATTAATCTTATCTTCCATCGCTCCGGGTAGAAAACCTAAAGATTCGCCTGCCTCAACGGCAGGCCTTGTCAGAATCAGTTTTTCGACGCGTTCTTTCTGTAGATATTCTATTGCTAATGCTACTGCAAGATATGTCTTACCTGTGCCTGCCGGACCTATGCTGACTATTATATCGTTTTTGCGCATAGTTTCTATATAATACCTCTGGTTATTGCTGTACGGATATATCTTTCTCTTTGGTGTTTTTATAAAGCTTACATCCTCAAATTCTTGATTTCCGTCAGACCTTAATTCCAGGTCAATATCGCTTATATCGAACTTACCTCTTGTTTTTAAAATTTTTATCAAAGTAGTTATTAGTTTTTTGGCCAGGGAAACCTGGTCTTCAGTCCCTTCTGCAAAAAGCGTGTCTCCTTTTACCCATATTCTTGTTCCTGTCTTGTCTGTTATATATCTTATATTTGTATCATTAACACCAAGGAGGCTCAATGTATCAATATCGTCAAGTGAGATTTCTATCTTTTTAATATTATTCATCTTTTAAAACCCGAAGACCTATCTATGGGTCTTCGGGTTTTTGAATCTTGTTTAGAATAAATGTTAGTCTCTGGGAATTACAAGGTCCTGTTTGGGATATATCAAATCCGGGTCTTTAATCTGGTCTTTGTTGGCATTGTATATTTTTGTCCACATTTTTGGATTATTGTAAATCCAGTAAAATCCTGCGATTTTCCACAAATAATCACCTGGTAATATTTTCATATCTTTAACAAGTCCATGGGGTATGGTAAGAACCCATCCGGGATATATAAGATTCGGGTTTTTGATTTTGTCACGATTGGCTCTGAATATTCTTGGCCAGGCTTTTGCATTGTTGTAAACATATCTCATTGCCGCTATCTTGGCGAGATAATCACCCTTTGCAACTATATATTCCGGTTTGTATTTCGCGATTTCTTCCTGTGTCTGGGATATTTCTTCATTTAAAGAGGATATCTGTTGTTCTTTCTGTGATTGCTCTTTTTTGAGGCCGTCAAGAGTTGACTGCAGATTATTCACTTTTGTTTGAAGCTGACTGACATTTGTTTTGCAAGCTTCAAGCATTTTCAGAGCATCCTGCTCTGTCAACTTTTTGTTCTGGGCATATAGCCCTGAAAAACCGAACATCATTACGACTGCAAGTATTGAAATTTTCTTAATCATTGTTCGCCTCCTCAATATCCTTTCTCAAGAAGATCAAGATATGCCTTCAGAGAGTCTCTTTTTTGCTGCAATGTTGTTATTTGCTGGTCAAGATTGTTGCCTTTTAGCTGGTCTATTTGAGCTTGAAGTTGCTGAAGTTTCTGGTTGGCGGATTCCTCTGCTTTTTTGCATTCCTCTATCTGTGATAGGGTTTCACGCGTAGCCTTTTTAGGCCCACAGCCTGACAGTCCGACAGCTACCAGGCCTATTACTGCGAGACCCACTAATTTTTTCATACTTACCTCCTTTTCTGTGAGTGTTATAAAATATATACTCAAACAATCAGAAAGTCAAGCTTTATGTTAGAAATCCATATTCTTTTTTATTAATATTCAAATTAGAGAATCCAGTATTGGCCTATTCTGTCAGTGTGTTTCGCCTGTTTTGCTATCTGATTTACATTTTTAGTGATTTGCTCATTCAAATGAAGGAGATACATGCTGTTTGTCGTTAGCATTTATTCTAAAAAGCGTATATACACATAACAGCAGAACAGTATTCTACAGGTAGAGATTTTTATATTTTAGCGCTTGTCATTGACAAAACTCGCCTCCGGTTGTAAAATATATAAACTCACACAAACCACAAAAGGAGGTGCAGTATGATAGCAGCAATGGTAGTGCTCATGGCAAATATGCCGCCCGGTAAGGTGATAAAACCGAACATGACAGCGAAGGAGAGGATACAGATAAGCACGAAGTATAAAGATGAAAAGGTGAAGCTAATTGGCGATGAGATGGCTGAGATAAAAACCAGCAAAGGTAAGATAATAGCAAAATTGTATGCAAAACAGGCTCCTATTACTGTTGGAAATTTTGTGAAGCTTGCAAGACTTGGCTTTTACGATGGCCTGATTTTTCACAGATATGTGAAAGATTTTGTCATTCAAGGAGGTGACCCTCTGGGAACAGGCATGGGAGGAGCAGGCTACAATATACCACTCGAAGTGAAGAAAACCTTAACGCATGTTACAGGTGCACTTGGAATGGCCAGGTCTGCCGACCCTAATTCTGCAAGTTCTCAATTTTATATAACCCTAAAACCCACACATTTTTTGGATGGTAAATATGCTGTGTTTGGTAAAGTCGTGAGTGGAATGAAAACGGTTCTTTCTCTCAGGCAAGGTGATACAATAAGGTCTATTAACGTATTTCATGAAAATAAGGTAAAAACAATAAAAAAGAAGGTAATAAAATGATAGCTGTGGAAGGCATCAATAAGAATTTTGGCAATATAAAAGCCGTGAATAATGTAAGTTTTCACATAGGAAAGGGTGAGATTATAGGGTTCTTGGGGCCCAATGGCGCAGGTAAAACAACCACAATGCGTATGTTAACGGGCTATTATATGCCAGATTCGGGTTCAATCAGGATAAAAGATATAGATATAACTCGAAATCCTATTGATGCAAAAAAAACAATCGGATATCTTCCCGAAGATAATCCAGTTTATTATGATATTACTCCGTATGATTACCTTTTGTTTGTGGCAGGTATAAGGGGAATTCCCAAAGCTCAATTTTCCAGAAGACTTAAAGAGGTAGCATCATCCACCGGCATAACAAACGTAATATCAAGACCCATAGGCGAACTGTCCAAAGGGTATAAACAAAGAGTAGGTCTTGCTCAGGCTCTTATACATGACCCTGATATTCTTATACTTGACGAACCCACATCCGGGCTTGACCCTACACAGATAGTAGAAATAAGGGAGCTTATAAAGAGATTATCCAGGGAAAAGACAGTGATATTATCCACCCATATAATGCAGGAAGCATCCGCTATCAGTACGAGGATACTCATTATCAACAAAGGCAGTATTGTTGCAAAAGGAACGCCTTCTGAACTGCTTGCGTTCAAGGAAGGCGCAAATATTGTCCATATACTTGTCAAAAAGGAACACAAGGCTTTTAGTGAAAAATTAAAAGAATCTGGTTTTGGAGTATCTGTAAAATCCAATGATGAAAAGTTTGTTGAGTTGATAATAACAGGAAGCAAGGATGTGGATATAAGAGAGAATATATTTAATCTTGCTGTACAGAATAATGTAGCACTCCTTGAAATGTGGAAAGAGAAAGCCACACTTGAAGAGGTATTTTTGCATATTACAATGGAGGAAAAACATGAAGCGTAGCACATCGAGTATAATGAAAAAGGAGTTTCTATCTTATTTTATCTCTCCTTCCGGGTATATTTTTGTCGTGATTTTCCTTGCATTGACTTCCTGGCTTTACTTCAGAGGCTTCTTTATAGCACAGGAAGCATCCATGCGAATATTCTTCGGCATTATGCCCTGGATTTTTCTGATTTTTATCCCTGCTATGACAATGAGAAGTTTTGCCGAAGAACAGAGATCCGGAACTTTTGAGATACTTACAACGCTTCCGCTGTCTTCTTCCTCCATTGTATGGCAAAAATTCCTTTCTTCCCTATATCTCCTATTTCTGACTTTACTGTTTACCTTTTCAATACCCGTTACACTTGCCATAATAGGCTCCCCGGATTTCGGAGAAATTGTATCGGGCTATCTTGGACTTATTCTTGTGGGAAGTTCTTATATTGCAATTGGAATTTTTTCATCTTCATTGACCAAGAATCAGGTTGTTGCCTTTATATTGGGTGTGTTTATTTCATTTGCTCTGTTTATTATAGGAGAAGACCTTGTAACCATATCACTCCCAACATTTCTTGGCTCAATTCTTCAATATTCTTCACTTTCCTATCATTTCAAATCCATCATGAGAGGGGTTATAGATTCACGGGATATCATATACTATCTTTCTGTTGACGCCCTATTTTTGTATGCTACTTATATGAGAATAAAGAGGAGTGTGTGAAATGCATAGCAACAGGAAAATTTTGAATATCGTATATCTTTTTGTAGTTCTCGTGGTCTTGAATTTCATTTCCTCAATGGTTTATGTAAGAGCTGATATAACTGCAAATCACAGATATACAATTTCTAAGGCGACAAGGCGTGTGCTATCAGACTTGAAGGATATAGTTGTAATAAAAGTTTTCTTTTCCAAGCAATTACCCAGTGAACTATTGCCAGTAAAAAATCAGGTTCAGGACCTGCTTGAAGAATACAGAGTAGCCTCGCATGGGAAACTTCATATTATGTATATTGATCCCACCAAATCCAGACAACTTGCACGGGAAGCGATTTCTGCGGGTGTTCAGCCTGTTCAGATGAATGTTTATCAAAAAGATCAGTTGCAGATGATACGGGGATACTTTGGTTTGGCTATTTTTTACGGAGATAAGAAAGAATCCATTCCAATAATTAAAAATGCCAATGGTCTTGAATATGAGCTGACATCAAGAATAATGCGATTATCAGAGGGTAAGAACAAACTAATAGGATTTGTATTTGATGGTGGCAACCACTCATTTGATAAAGATTACAGCAGAGTTAAAAAAACACTTTCCAAGATTTATAGTGTCAAAGCGCTCACCGATAGTACACTTGAGCCTGTGGATATGCTTGTGGTTGCCGGCATAGGTAATCTGCAGGATTCCGTATTGCATAAAATAGAATCGGATTACATAGATAAAGGTGTGCCTGTTATAATGCTGGCAGATGGAGCTGATATCGGAACCAGTGCCTTTGCTAAAACTTTTCCCATGGACAAACTTGCATATTTTGCCAGATATGGCTTCAAAATCAATCCGGACCTTGTGCTTGATAGGTCTTGTGAAATGGCTCCGTTCAAAGGACAGTATTTCATTGTTGAGCAACCCTATCCATTGTGGATAAAAATACTGCCCCAGGGATTTAATGAGAAAGTTCCTTTTGTAAGAGGACTTAAATCGCTTATGCTTCCCTGGGCAAGTTCGCTTGACCTCACAAAGACAAAGGGACTTGATATAAAGCCTTTTATAAAAACTTCTTCCTATGCATGGACACAAAAAGGTGCACTTATGTTAAACCCGCAGTTTATAAAGACTCCAAACAGCAGAGATGCGTATAGCAGCTATGCCCTTGCGGCATATATTACAGGTAGTCCTGCTTTCTTAAAAGATACAACGGTTAATATTAGATTGCTCGTTATATCAAATTCAAAATTTCTTGAAGATAGATACACAGCGGCATTTCCATCGAATTTAGTGCTTTTTGCAAATGCTGTTGATTATATGTGTTTTTCAAAGGGCGGGCTTTCGTCTATAAGGTTGAAGACAAATCTCATGAGACCTATAAAACCTCTTTCCTTAAGTGCTAAAAATACCGTTAAATACTTTAATATTATAGGTATGCCCATTTTGTTTATATTGTTGGGTCTGATATTCAATATAAGGAGAAAAAAGAGACTTGCGAAAATACAGGAGGAAATGCAATGAAAAACACAATAACGGCAATAATTGTGCTTGCTTTTCTTATTGTGCTTGCAATTCTTATAAAAGTACATAGGAACAATGCAGTTGGTTACAGGCCTGTTAAGGTTTTCGCAGGTGTTGATTCCACGAATATTTCAGCAATTCAAATAAGAAGGGACAGGGAAAATATTGATATTGTTAAGAAAGATACAACCTGGTATGTTGTTGCAAATGGTAATACTTTTCTTGCAAATCAGCCTTCCTGTCGCAGAGCAGAGCAGAGTATCGAAACGGCGACTGCAACAATAATTTCGACGAATAAGCAGAGATTGCCGGAATTTGGACTTGCTGACAGCGGAAAGTTAAGTATAATAGTTAAAACCCGAAATGGCAAAGAAACAAGACCGGTTTATTTTGGTAAACCCGGACATTCGTACAAGACGGTATATATAAAATTCCCGAACAATAGCAAAGCTTATCTCTGCTCCGGTATTTCCCTCTATGATTTCAACAAGAACTTAACTGATTGGAGAGAAAAACAGGTATATAAGTTGCAGAGAAAAGATATAGATTCTGCCAGTGTGATTGTTAAGTCCGATACGATATCAATAGCAAGACAAGGTGATAGTTTCCTGGTTACAAAAGGTAAGATAGGTGACCCTAATGGACTTGGCTCTTATATAGTAGCTGCTTATGCTATGGCGTTTGCCGATACACTCAGTGACAGTGCCTGCGGACTTGTAACCCCCTTTGTAAGCATAACAATTTATACGAACAAAGGTCATACTGTCAGGATACACGCAGGCAAGAGCACAGAAAGAGGGGTATTCCTGACTTGTTTGGACAGACCATCTGAAAAATTTGTGGTTTATAAAGCCTGGTTGGACAATATATTAAGGAAAACGGGGCATAAAGTGCTGAAAAAGAAAATGGGCAAACGCAGAAGTCTGAGATAAATAGCAGTCCGAATGATAAAAAGCGTTTGACTGAGATTTCACACCTTCCTTTATTGTAAATCCTCCTCCATACAACAGTATGGGGGAGGATAAAATATAAGCTTAGCGAGTTAAATATAGCAGATTTGTTTTAGAATCTAAAGCAAAATTTATGTATTTTTATCCGTGTTTGTTGAGAATATGCCTGGCTTTGCTTATATCATCGTTTATGGCATTTTTTAAGGCGTCCAGTGAATCGAATTTTTGCTCTTCTCGGAGCCTTTGGATAAATTCCACACAGATTTGGCTGCTGTACAGTTCTGCTTTATAGTCAAAAATATGCACTTCAAAGCTTTCTCTGTTCAAGAGCGTGGGGTTGGTTCCCACATAACAAACTCCATTATAAAAACTGTTTTGTACAGAGACCTTAACGGCATATATACCGTTAGCAGGTCGCAGTTTTTCTGGAAAAACGATCAGATTTGCAGTTTTTAGACCGAGTTTACGGCCGGCTAATCCCATACCCTTTACAACACTACCGCAAATTTTATAATTTCTTCCAAGATATTCATTTGCTTTGCGAATATGGCCTTTTCTTATTGCATTTCTTATTAATGTGGAGCTTACCACTTCATTTTCAATAAGATATGGTGGGACAATCACAAGATTAAACCCGAAGTCCTTGACTAAATTAGCGATTCTGTCAGGTGTGCCTTCCCTGTTCTTTCCGAAATGATGATTAAAGCCCATTACAAGCATTTTCATACTGTACTTTGAAAGAAGAATTTCTTTCAAGAATTGTGTGGCTGTTTTTTCCATTAAATTGACATCAAATTGCATAAAATGAATATTTTCTATACCCATTTTTTTAAGCAACAGTTTTTTTTCGTTTTTCGTGGTAAGTTGATAGCTTCCGGGGGAATCGGATTTCAGGTATTTTGGATGTCCTTCAAATGTTATTAAATGAGGCTCTAAGTTAAAGGCTTTTGAAATAAGCAAAAAACTGTTGATTAGAGCTGCATGACCTTTGTGGACTCCATCAAAATTCCCGACTGTCAGACAGGTGGCATTCATGGAATTACTTTCTTAGGGACAACTCCTTCCCATTTAAGAAACCCAATACCTATAAAATTCTCACGAACATCATACACTCTAACATGCTGAAATACAGATGCCATGTGGTCCTTTCTGATAATACCCGCCTTGGAAACGATGTTCCCTTCTCTGAAGTGTTCCGATGCCCTTTCCGAAAGTGTTATTCTTGAAAAAAATGACAGACCTGCATCAAGTGGAATGAGAAAATCCATCAGGTTTTCCATCTTTATGTCATTAAGAGGTATTGATTTCTCAATGTTGAAATTGCCGACCGATAATCTGCATAGCTTATCAACTATTCCCACTGTGCCAAGAGCTTCTCCAATGTCTCTTGCAAGTGAGCGTATGTATGTACCTTTTGAAACAGTTGTTTTTATATCAATGTGATTTTCCCCATACTCAACGAGTTCCATTCTGTATATTTCAACTTCCCTTGGCTTTCTCTTAACATAAATGCCGTGTCTTGCAAGGTCATACATCCTGCTACCTTTTATTTTGAGTGCCGAATATTCAGGCGGTACCTGCTGGATTTTTCCCTGAAACTGTTTCAATACGTCAATTATCCCTTCTCTGCCGAATTTCGGAATTTCCTTTTCTTCAATAACTGTGCCGTCACTGTCAAGTGTGTCTGTCAAAATTCCCAGTTTTATGCGGCCTATATACTCTTTTCTCAGCCCGGTTATATACTCAAGAAACTTCGTGGCTCTTCCCACTCCTATAACGATTACTCCTGTGGCTCCGGGGTCAAGATTGCCCGAATGGCCTATTTTTCTGCCCTTTATGTACTTTTTTAGATACCTTATAACATCGTAGGAAGATAAGCCCTTGGGCTTATTTATATTGAAGAATCCTTCCATAGATCAAGGGGCTTAAATACGAGTCTGGGAATTTGTCTGATTTCTATTTCATGTGAAAGCCTTGATTTTATAAATCCTCTGGCGCGATCAAGTGCCTTGCTGGCTTCTTCAAAATCCTTTCCAGCATCGAAGTATACCTTTGCAACCGACAGATCGTTGTTCATTTGAACCCTCACAATGGCAATCCTTTTCAACCTTTGATCTCTTGCCTCAAATTGGATGATGTCTGCAATAGCCTGTTGTATTAATACACCTACACGCTCCATTCTCTGATATGGCTTCATAGTTCTATAATTATACCCGTATATACG
>JALTEL010000202.1 GCA_027073945.1 Caldifarciminota bacterium
GAGCTGGTGGTTTAATGTGATTAATTAGTTGTATTTTACATCCATGCTTTGCCTTTTTCGGAACTTTAGTTTGGTAAACATCAATCTATAACTTTCTATGGAGTTTGGCAGGATTTCCAAAATAAATTCCTGGAATTTTAATATTTTTAGTAACAACTGCCCCAGCACCTATAACCACTTTGCTGCATATATTAACAGGTAGAATCGTTGAATTCGTGCCTATATAAACATGATTACCGATATTTGTTTCTTTCCATAATCTTTTATCTCCCATTGCCGGTCTACCAATACGAAAAGGATCGTTAATAAACTTTACCCCATGTGAAATTACACAGTCATCGCCAATTGTAACAAGTTCGCATATAAATACGTGGGATTGAATCTTGCATCTATCCCCTATTCTTACACCCTTTTGAATTTCAACAAATGGTCCTATAAAACAATCATTTCCAATGATACATTCATATAAGTTTACAGGTTTAATAACTCTGACATTTTCTCCAAATTTGACGTCTCGGATTTGCGCTTCTAAGATTATAGGCTTACTCATAATAATCTATTTTACTTATTGTTAGTTATCCCCAATTTGCATTTTTTAGGCGCGAATCTCAACATAACTTCATTACCCGTCTCGGCTGACTCGTATATAGCGTTTATCAATTCAACTGATTTCCTACCTTCAAGCCCATCAATCAGACCTCTTTTACCACTTATAATGCTGCTCACAACATTTCTGTAAAATTGTGTGTGATTCCACGCAAATTCATCCGGAACTCTTGAAAATTTATCCCACACATCCGCATCCATCTCATCCTTCTCTTTAAAATTCCATGTTTTCAGTTCATTCATAAAAAAACCACCTACTTCAACCGAACCTTTCTTTCCCAGCACGCTTATGGATCCTTCAAGGTCTTTTGGCCTTGTCGCCGTGGTTGCTTCAAGAACACCCAGCGCGCCATTTTTAAATTTCAGGATCGCTACACCCGTATCCTCAGCCTCTATATTAACAAGCCTCGTAGTTGTTTTTGCCATCACGCTCTCAACATCTCCCATAAGCCAAATCAACATATCAATATGATGGCTGGCCTGATTAGTGAAAACCCCTCCATCATAAGCCCATGTTCCTCGCCATGATTTCTGGTCATAATATGCCTGATGCCTGCACCATCTGACCCTGATCGTTCCCAGGACAAGTTTCCCGAATCGAACTTTTTGAAGCGCCTCTTTGAGTTTCTGGATGGGAGGGTTGAATCGATTCTGTTGGACCACAAATATCTTAAGCCCCCTATTATCACACTCTTCAATGATTTTATCAATCTGGTCAAGCCGCAAAGCCAATGGCTTTTCCACGACAAAATGTCTATTAAAATCCAGGAGTCCCATTATATTTGAAAAATGAACGCCCGAGGGTGTTAAAATATTCAATACATCCGGATTAGTTGTTTCTATCATCTCATTAATATCAGCAAAAACGGGAACCGAATATTTTTTACCAAAGACATTTCCCACATCAAGATTAACATCATAAGCGCCCACAACTTCCGCATTACTCAATCTGCTGATTGCGGTCACATGCTTTTTGGCTATGGCACCACAGCCAATTAAGGCAAATTTAATTTTTTGGGTATGTTTCATACGCTCACCTTTCCCTTCATTGTTCATTCACAATATCCTTTAAGCTGGATATGACATAATCAACTTGCTCATCAGTCATATCACCATGGATTGGCAAACTTAAAATTTCGTCTTTAATAGAATATGCAACTGGAAAATCTGATGGTTTATGTCCTAAGTAGCTATAGGCCCTTAGAAAAGGAAGTGGAATCGGATAGTGAATGCCTGTCGCAATCCCTTTCTTGGCCAAAAGTTCTTTCACCCTGCCTCTGTTTTTTACTCGGACGACATAAAGGTGATAGACATGCTTTACATGAGAAAGAACGCTTGGCGTAATAACAACATCCTTTAACCCATCGTCATATCTTTTCGCGACAGCCCTTCTTCTTTCAATCCATTTATCAAGATGCCTCAATTTGACATCGAGGATCGCGGCCTGCAGACCATCAAGGCGGCTGTTTATTCCCTCAAATTCATGATTGTATTTCTCAATCCTTCCATGATTGGCAATCATTCGTGCTTTTTTCGCGAGTGTATCATCGTTCGTTACAATACAACCCGCGTCACCATAAGCCCCAAGATTCTTGCCAGGATAGAAACTAAAGCAACCCATATCACCTAAAGTGCCTACTTTACAGAGATACTTTTCATTTGTGTCTAATACGTTTGTTGGAATACTATCTTCCTTGAGTTCTTGACTTCTGACTTCTGACTTCTGACTTCTGTAGTATACTGCTCCATGGGCCTGTGCAGCATCCTCCACGACAAACAAATCATACTTATCGGCAATTTCCTTTATCTTCTCCATGTGCGCAGGTTGACCATAGAGATGAACAGGGATAATGGCCTTTGTTTTTTGGGTGATGGCCTGTTCAAACTTATTAACATCAATATTGTAAGTCTTTTCATTGCAGTCTACAAATTTTACCCTCGCGCCGGTAAGCGTAATCGCCTCTGCTGTTGCTATAAAGGTGTTAGCTACAGTAATAACTTCATCCCCTGCACCAATCTCCAGCGCCTTCAATGCCACATAGAGCGCATCTGTTCCGTTACCTACTCCAACACAATTTTTCACACCGATATAGTTTGCAAAATTTTCCTCAAAGACCTTTGCATACTTACCCCCGATAAAAGCGGAATCTTGAATAACGCTCAAAATCGCCTTATCAATCTCTTCTTTGATTGAAGAATATTGTTGCTTT
>JALTEL010000203.1 GCA_027073945.1 Caldifarciminota bacterium
CTCCTGCCTCTTTCAAAGCCTTTAAAACAGGTTCGGGTTTTATAACCATGCCTGCTCCGCCTCCATAAGGATAATCATCAACCTCTTTGGGTGAATTTGCGAAATCTTTTAAATTGAGAAAATCAACGGACAGTTTGGCATTTTCAATGACTCTGTGCAGAGGCCCGTATTTTAATATGCCTTCGAACATTTCTGGAAAGAGAGTGATAATGGTAAACTTCATAAATCCCTCAATCCGTCTATGAGAGAAATGTGAACAGTAGAGCTTTTCATGTCAATATTCCTGACAAACGCACTTACGAATGGAACAAGAAATTCCTTTTCACCTTTTACTTTCATATACCACCTTCCTGAGAGCTCCTGCATGTCAGTTAATTTCCCAAGTTCCCTATCATTTTCAAACACTTTCATACCAACAAGCTCAAATGCATAGAACTCATTGACATTATTTTTTTTCAAAAGCCTATTTTTATCAATAAATAGATATTTATTCCGTAATTCTTCGGCCTCATCTCTATTATTTATCTCTTTAAATGAGGCTATATTTTGTCTATATCCCATAAGACTTTCAAGATTAAGTTCTTTCATTTCTGCCATATATTCTATATAGAATTGTTTGTAAGTTTTTATCTCATCAGGAGAAGCCAAGAGGTGGAGTTTGACCCCACCTCTCAACTTAAAAGGTTTTATTATTCTGGCTACAGCAATAAAGGAGTCACTATTCAAGAATCTCCAGTACTGCCCTTTTACCTTTTTTCATTGCCGCTGCTGAGATTATCGCACGAATAGCTTTTGCCGTTCTGCCTTCCTTACCTATGACCTTTCCAAGGTCACCTTCACCCACTTTCAGCTCGTATATCACGGTTTTTTCGCCAGGTATCTCTTTTACCGATACCAGATCCGGATGGTCCACCAGTTCTTTTGCTATGTATTCTATGAGTTCATGCAGTTCTCCCATTTTAGTACCTCCTGTTTATGATTCTACCACTTCTTTTGTGGATTTTTTATACAGTTCTACGAGTGATTTTACTCTTGGGGACATTTGTGCCCCTACAGCCAGCCATTTCTCGACATCTTCTATTTTCATGTCGAAACTTTTTTTCAACGGGTCATAGAAACCGAGTATTTTATTAGTTTTACCTTTAACAGCCCTTCTTGAATCTGCCACAACAATTCTATAGTGAGGTCTGTTCCTTTTACCAACTCTTTGAAGTCTTATTTTTACCACTTTTTCCTCCTCTTAGGTACAGGTATTTATTATACAACATGTCTAACATTCTTTCAAGTTTTTGATTGCCTCTTCAATATTGGCGGACTTAAAAACATATGAACCGGATACGGCAATATCTACCCATTGCCTGACAAGTTTAATCGTTTTTTCATTAATACCGCCGTCTATCTCAATTGCAAAGTTGAGCTTTTTAGTTTCTCTTATTCTATACAGTTCTTTAACTCTCTCAACCATATCCATTTTGAAAGTCTGTCCGTAGAATCCGGGGTGCACACTCATGACAAGCACCAAATCCACACTCTGTGTGAGATAAGGTATTATATTAGAAAGAGGTGTCTCCGGATTTAGTGTAATTCCTGCCATTTTCCCAAGCTTATGTATATTTTTTATAATTTCGGTTTTATCACCGCGGGATTCCACATGAACCGTTATGTACCTTGCCCCTGCTTTTGCGAACTGTTCTATATACTTTATAGGGTCTATTATCATCAGATGTGCATCACAGGGAATGGTTGCCACACTGCAGATTTCTTTTGATATGTCAGGACCGAATGTTATATTATCCACGAAAACTCCATCCATGATGTCAAGATGCAGAAGGTCAGCCCCCGCCTGTTCAACAGCCTTTATTTCCTCTTCTATTTTTGTAAATCTGGCAGCTATAATCGATGGTGCGACTTTCATGTGCCCTTTCGCATATCCTTCAGTATTGTAGCGAGTTCCAGAGTTAATTTATTCAAAGAAACATTATTGTTGTTAAAATCCGAATTAAAAAATCTATCTAAATTTTTTACGCCATTTTTCTCAAGCAAGGCGGCTGAAAGCATTAATTCCAGCTTGTCCACGCCGCGAACGAGTTTGGCCTCCGGTGTGTCACCTCTTTCAAATTCCTCAAAAAGCCGCAGAATTTTCTTCCCCGCGTCTTCCTCTAAAATGGATACAAGCTCTGAAACCGCTTTTAATTCTCCCAGTGCAACCTGCTCTTTACCCAGGAGCTCTCTTGCTTTGAGGTGCAGGTCGCTTATAAGAGATTCGCCTGTTTCATGAATTAAAGCCATTTCAACTGCTTTCTCAAGATTGAAGTTATGATTTTTCTCCTTTTCAATCATCCCAAGGACAAGAGTAATATAAGCAACGAGAAAACTGTGGTCCGCAACGCTCTCCGGATTTGTAACGCCGTAATATGAAAAACCACTTCTTTCTGTACGTTTTAGCCTTTCAATATGTTCAAAAAATTCAATCAGCCTTTTTGGGTTCATTCTCTTCCTGCTCTTTCTGTTCTGTAATTCCAAGTATTTTGTCCAGTTCATCTCCGGTTATTGTTTCCTTCTCCAGCAGTAAATTCGCCGTCTCATCGAGCTCTTTTTTGTGGTTTTTCAATATATTCTCAGCCTTAGTCTCAGACTCTCTTATAATTCTCTTTATTTCATCGTCTATTTCTTTTGCCGTTTCTTCGGAGTAGTACCTTCTCACTCCCATTTCTCTTCCCAAAAAGATTTCCTCTTCGGTCTTTCCAAAAGTAACTGGGCCTATCCGCTCAGACATGCCCCATTCACAAACCATTTTTCTTGTGAGTTTCGTGGCTCTTTCAAGGTCGTCCGCTGCTCCTGTTGTCTCTTCGTTGAAGATAATTCTCTCTGCAGCGCGTCCCCCGAGCATGATGGCAATTGTATTCAGAAGATAGTTCTTGGAATAGAGATGTCTGTCCTTTACAGGTAGTGATTGGGTTACACCCAATGCCCTGCCTCTTGGTATTATCGTGATTTTGTGTACAGGGTCTGTGCCGGGTAGAAGTCGCGTGACAATAGCATGCCCGGATTCATGGTACGCAATTTTCTTTCGCTCATCCTCTGACATGACAAGGCTTTTTCTTGCTACCCCCATTATAACCTTGTCTTTTGCCTCTTCAAAATGATTCATACCTACTTTTTCTTTATTTTCTCTTGCTGCAAGCAAAGCCGCTTCATTAACGAGATTCTCGAGGTCTGCACCGGTAAACCCAGGGGTTTGTTTGGCAATAACGGATAAATCGACGCTTTCATCGAGAGGGACATTCTTGGCGTGTATTTTTAATATAGCTTCCCTTCCACGCACATCTGGAACAGGCACGACAATTTGCCTGTCAAACCTTCCCGGGCGCAAAAGAGCAGGGTCTAATATATCAGGTCTATTGGTCGCAGCCATTACAACTATACCCTCAGAAGTGTCAAAACCGTCCATTTCTACCAGCATTTGATTCAATGTTTGCTCGCGTTCGTCATGCCCTCCCCCGAGGCCTGCGCCCCTCAATCTGCCAACGGCATCAATTTCATCTATGAATATTATACAAGGTGCATTAACTTTGGCCTGAGTGAACAGGTCTCTGACGCGTGCTGCACCGACACCTACAAATAATTCAACAAACTCCGAGCCGGATATTGAGAGGAAGGGCACCTCAGCTTCACCTGCAACGGCTTTTGCCAGCAAAGTTTTCCCTGTTCCGGGAAGCCCTACGAGCAGTACTCCTTTAGGTATCCTTGCGCCTATCAGTTTGTATTTCGCAGGAGATTTAAGGAAATCTATAACTTCTTTAAGTTCTTCTTTGGCCTCATCACATCCTGCAACATCCTTGAATGATATATTTAATCTTTTTTCCTTGGATATTTTAACACCGCTCTGACCGAATTTCAATGCATCCTTTGCTCCGGAATTCATTCTTCCCATCAGGAAAAACCAGAAAAGTCCCAGTATCAATAACCACGGAACCCAGCCGACTATAATGTCCCAGTATACATCATTCGATTTTGCTTTGATCTGCACCCCTTTTGCAGTGAGTTTGTGGATAAGATCAGTGTCCGGATAGGGGAGTTTGGTTTTAAACTCCATATATTTTACCTTTTTTTCCTCAAATGGGACTTTAAATTTTCCATTAACATTGGTATTTTTTATGACTACTGACTTTATATTGCCTTTTTCGAATTGTTCAATGAAATCAGAATAGGTTATATTAACGGATTTGTTGTAATTCATTATGTAGTTGCCTATTATAACAACGGACAGGAATATCACTGTCCATATTAATATGGTTTTTATACTGGAATTCAAAGTAAAATCTCCTTTATATAACGCAGGTTTCTGTATTTTTCTGCGTAATCAAGTCCATATCCGACGAGAAATCTGTCAGGTACCTGAAAGCCTATGTAATCAGCTTCAATATCAACGGCTCTTCTTTCTTTTTTGTCCAGCAGCGCGCATATTTTTAAGGAAGCAGGACCTCTTGACAGAAGTAATTTCTTTATGTATTTAAGTGTCAGTCCCGTATCAATAATGTCTTCAATAATTAGCACATGCCTATTCTTAACAGGTGTTTGAAGGTCTTTCAATATCTTTACTTCGCCCGTGGTCTCGGTAAATTTCCCGTAGCTTGACACGGATAAAAAATCAATTTCAACATCTATGCTCATTGCGCGAACGAGGTCAGACATAAAGATGAAAGAGCCCTTCAGTATGCCCACAAGTAGAGGTGTTTTATCCCTGTATTCATTATCAAGTACAAGGGCCATTTCGTCTATTCTCTGTCTGATTTTCTCTTCAGTTATCAAATATCCAGAATTTTTTACATTCATGTCTTTTTATCTCCAGTGTTAAATCACCCCTTGTTTTTAATCTATATAAACCGGGTACCAGTATGATGGTTCCCTCATGTTCAAAAACAGGCCATATACTTCTTCTCCATGCGGGAATTTTATTTTCCATAAATATCTTTTTGAGTTTTTTTTTCTTTCCGTCTTTTAACAGTACCCTGTCTCCGTCATTTCTAACTCTCATGTTTAATGGTAAGGCATCGGCTGCAATATCATATATAAAACTGTTGTCAGGGCTATTACATTTTTTTGTTATATTAATTTCCATATTGATTTCCTCGGCTATAAACAGGCCTGTACTTTCAAAAGTAACGGATTTAAAATGTGGGATTTTTCTGTATACCACCACATCTCTGAAGGATGCTTCTACATGTTGTTCGCCTAATTCCAACTTACCTCCATTTTTAATTACACTATATAGAGATTCAACCTCCTGAAAATTTTTCCCGAATTTGTCTTTTAAAAAATACAGGAGCAGGCTTTTATGATAATCCAGAAGTCTCAAACGGTCAAATAGTATAAGGTTATTGTCACTGTATTTTATAGAATGCATTTCTATTATTTTTGATTGCTCTTTGAAGAAATTATCGTACTCTCTCATAATAATACTGTTTTTCAGGATGTTGTGCTCGTAAGCTGGGTTTACCTGAGCCAACATCGGGGAAATGCGATTTCGTATAAAATTCCTTTTGAAAGTATCGCTTTTGTTGCTGGTGTCCAGAACATAATCAATGCCTTTGCGTTTTAGATAAGCTTCTATATCGTTTTTTGATATGTACAGAAGCGGCCTTATTATGCTTGAACGTTTGACAGGAATACCTGATAGGGCTTTTATGCCTCCTCCTCTTAAGAGGTTTAATATGACGGTTTCTGCATTATCCGTTGCAGTATGCCCGAGTGCTATTTTAACATTCCCAAGACCTTTTGCAATGTTTTCAAGCATAGAATATCTTACCTTTCGGGCGAGCTCTTCGTTCACAGACTTGTTGTCGGGAAAATTTGCTCTCTCGACAAAAAGATGCACCTTTTTATCCTCACACATTTCTTTTACAAAGTTTTCATCCCTGTCGGATTCTTTTTTCCTTATGTTGTGGTTGATGTGTGCTGCATAGATTTCTTTTATACCCAGGCTCTTTCTCAGCTCAAGGAGTATATGAAGCAGAAAGGTGGAATCAGGACCACCGGACAGGGCAACCAGTATATTATCACCAGATTTTATCAGTTCGTTTTCTCTAACGCACTTGTAGAATTGTTCAAGCAGGCTTTTGTTCATTGTCAGTCTTTAATAATATTAATGCGTTGTTCTGCGTAAAATTTTAGCCAGACCCCAATTTCGTAAAAGTTGTTACCCTCTATATTACGGTAGTTGTGAATGCGGTGCAAGAACATAGAAATGGTATTGTTGTTCCTGGTGAATGATGTATGAATACCGTAAATACGCTGGACAATACCACCGGGGAAGCGAGGGTTCCTTGGATTTCCGGAGTTTTCCCAGTGTTCGTCCAACGTGCCTGTTCCATGATTTAAGACAATGCCCGTCAACTCCAATTCTCCTTTTGCCCAATTTTTTTTGTAAGTACAATAAAAATCAAGAAGGTCGTTCCCATATCTGTATCCTATCGGGCTACCCGCAAGTGACCATGCATTTGTATCCGTAACATGCGTGTAAGTGTATCTTGGTATTGCAACTGACCAGAATTTTACAGGTCCGTATTTCAACTGAAGTTTTATACCATATTTTGATGTTCCGCCTTTGTCAACGATGAAGTCGTCATCGAGAAAAAACACGGAAAAATTTTTGTGCATGATGCCGACCAGACCAAGCAAATTATCACTATTGGACATTCCCCGTCTTTGAATAATATAAAATGGAGCAATTGGGTTTATGTATTTAAAAAAATCTTTTTCAGCGGATGAGACACCTTCTTCAAGCACAAAATCTACGCTCAGATAGTGTATTTGTAACCTGTGTCCGCATATCCTTTTGAATTCGAAGGTATCCATAGGAATTGCATGAAATGTCTCAAATAACAAGCCACCTTTTTTGAATTTTGCCCTGTATATAAAGTTATATGGAATATGATAGCCTGAAAATAGTAAGTCTCCGGGCCAGTTGAGTGTGTCTCTGCCTGTTAATACAGAAAGGTGGTTTTTATTCAACATAATATAAGCATGCTCGAGCCTGACGTCAAATATGTCATGTTGCGTTATAACAGGCTGTTTGTCAAAAGAATATAAGTGGTACATAGGATGATACAGGTAATCTCTGTAGGTTAGCATATCTGTTTCAAAAGATTTGTAAAGGGAAATGTCCTCGTAAGCAGTTAGATTATTGTAGAGCTTTAAAGTTCCCTTTATGCCTGCCGAGAAATAAGCCGCATCTTTTTTTGCATTGCTGTAATAAGGTATTATTTCTCCGCTGACATATGCAAAAGGGGAGAAAGAACATAAAACATATAAAAAAATACCCGATAACATTTCAACTATTATAATTCATAACAGCTGTTCACACAAAGAGTAAAGCCTAATTGTTTTAAAGTGCAATTGATTGTAAAAGCAAGGGAGAATATCTGTTAAAACTAACGAAGTATTATAACCCTTCCGCGTATCTTTTTTGTTTTCCTGTCGAAAAGGAAATAAATGCCTCTATGGAGCTTTCCGCTCATTTTTCTGCCTGCACAATTGTAAATCAACACATTACTCCTATTTTTGATATCTGTTGTCATATAGGTGGTATAGGTGGATTGCCCGGCATAGGCATTACGGGAAATATCAGCTCCCCGATTTAAAGACAGAGTGTAAAAATTGCTGCCTTCGTAATTTTGTCCCGAATTGGCAGAGGGAAGTGTCCAGTTTACTGTTCCACCTCCATCTGTTGAAAATCCCACGACAAAAATATTGATGGAATTAATAGAGGTGCTGTTATATGCATTTTTAAGATTCAGAACGCATTCAACCACATGGTTTGTATCATTGGAGCAAGACAATCCCGCAGCATTGTCTATAATTTGATACTGGTTTTTCCAGTAATTAAGTCCGCTGCCCGTATAATGGACAAGATAATAATCGTATTTCCCCATATTACCCCCGCGTGCCCAGGGTACGGGTACATCCGAGCCTGGATTGTCGGATACAAATATATAGAGTCTGCTTATGTTCTGAGGGTTGTATTTAATACCTATATAGACAAGAGAATCATTGTTGCTGCAATACATGCTTGCCGAACCGTTTTTCACAGCTAAGGTAGCGACAGAATCAATAATCCCATCCATGACAAAATTAACGGGTGCATTTGAGCTGTCTTCTTGTCCCTCAAGCCATTTTACGGCATTTAATGCAAGTATGCTGTGTGAGGTTCCGCTCTCATTCCATCCATTGTAAAGATGGTCATGTGAATCTCCTGTACCGTCATCAAATGGAGATGAGTCTCCCATGAGAGCGACCCTGCCTCTTCCATAGGTTGATACTGCAAACATGCAGGCACTTGTACTGTTAGTTCTAAAAATCAGTCCTCTAACATTGGAGTTATCTTCCGGATGCAGGGCAAGGGATGTCCCGCTGTGATAAGAAAGTGCGCTGACGTTACCAAAGGGTCCTGAAATAACAGGGTGCTGCGTGTCCGTGACATTTGAAGATACCTCAGAGAAGCTGTTGTTGGGGTCTCCTGTGATATTGTAATGCACACCGAATAGGGTTTCTGTCCCAAGGTCATTGAAAACTCTCGGGGAATCCCAGCCCGAGTGGTTTCTGTCAGAGCCGTTGTGGTCGGATATGAGAAAAAGCCCTCCGCCTGCCTGTACGAATGATTTTATGGCCTGTTTTTCGCTTTCCGTAAATGGATTTTGGGGCTCGGGTACGATGAAAACATCAAAATTTGAGAGGTCAAGGGGATTGGAATTATCATTATAAGTAATGGGATAACTGTGCAATGTTGCAACAGTATCGTGCATCTGGCTGTAAATGGCATATCCGAAAGCAGAGAATGCCCCGTCCCAATCTCTCTCACCCTGGGGATTGGCAGGTTGGGGATAAGGGAAATCTCTGTCTATAACCCAGTCTGAATTACCTGCTGTTTCGTCTTTTGTGTAATCAAAGAGAACTTTGTAAGAAAACAGAGAACCTGTTAAAATCAGGAGAAGGAAAACAGACCCAACTACCCTTTTTTGCATTATTAACCCCCTTTTACAGCTTATACAATATTCTAATGCTATATACAGGTTAAGTCAAGCAATCGTTATTCCTCAAAAATAATTGCACCGAAGGGGATAATGTTTCCTCAAAATAAAGGTAACAGAAATAGAGAAACGATGAGAGTTTCAAAAACAATAGGAGGGAGCTCCCGGGATAGTGTATCCT
>JALTEL010000204.1 GCA_027073945.1 Caldifarciminota bacterium
GTATAATCAAGATGCCTCTCCATATTTATCTAACATTTATTCATTTATTGAATCTTATCAGTATCCTCATATATTATAGAAAATCTCACATTATATCAATGAGTTATAACGATTACTTGACTTGATATATTGACTGCTTTATCATATTATAATATGCATGAATGGGCTTTGGCACAATCGGTAATAACATCTGCGAGAAAAGTAGCAGAAAAGATGGGAATTTCTGAGGTTTCCGAAGTTACACTGGGCATTGGTGAACTGCAAAATATTGACATGGAGATATTTAAATACGCTATTCTTGAAATTAAAAGAAATGAAGATATTCTGAAAAATGCAAAATTTATTCATAAAATAGTACAGGCTGTGATGAAATGCAATAACTGTGGCTATGAGTGGAAATATAAAAATAGCATCGAGCAATTAAATGAAGCAGAACGTGAGAATATACATTTTGTCCCGGAAACAGTCCATATTTACATCCACTGCCCCAAATGCAATAGCATTGATTTTACTATAACAAACGGTCGGGGGGTATTCATTGAAGAAATTAAATGACTCTATCGACCCAAGAAAAATCTTTATAAAGGAAAGGTATAAAGAGATTAAGAACATAATAGCATTCTCCAGCGGCAAAGGTGGAGTGGGGAAAAGCACGATCTGTGCATTTAGTGCCCTCCAACTTGCGCAATTGGGTTATAACACAGGTCTGCTTGACCTTGACTTGTATGGTCCTTCCTCGCATATCATCCTGCAGGACACTATATGCGATATGCCCGAAGAAAAACATGGGGTTATCCCTCGTAGAATTAACGGCGTTCATTTTATGTCTGTCGTATATTTCTCCGGCAACAAACCCATGGTAATGAGAGGTCATGAATTAGGAAATGCAGTACTTGAACTTTTAACGATAATAAACTGGCCTGCACTTGATTTTCTCTTAATTGATATGCCTCCGGGACTTGGGGATACCATGCTGGAAATAACCGAGCTTCTGTCAGCCAAATACATTGTTATAACCAACTCCACAAAAATTTCCATGGAGAGCGTGGAAAAGCTTATAGAATTCCTGAAAGAGCAAAACTTACCTCTAATGGGTATTATTGAAAATATGAAAATTAACAAATCTGATTTTGTCAAAAGTAAATGTGAAAAATTTAACATACAATACATAGGAAGTGTCAAATTTTACCCGGATATAGAAGATTTCTACGGACAACCTAAAGTATTGGGAAAATCAGAGGCGGGCAAGGACATTCAAGGTATTTTAAACAGATTTGCAGGTATATAGTTATGTCTAAAATAAGGATATGCCGGTTAAAAAATAATGTATGCTTTAATGCCAAAATTAACAATAAGGAGGCGTTATGAGAGCATTTAAAATGGAAAGGGGGAATTTAATACCTTTCCTTAAAACTCTGAAAGAATACGGTGAAGTCTTTGGTCCTGTGAAGAAGGGTGATAGTTACACATACGCATGTGTAGACCCCGAACAATTTGATTTAAAAGCCTTGCGCACAATTATACCTGCTAAAAAATTCTTTCTTCCCCAAAAAGCAACGCTCTTGAAATTTAAAGAAGGTAAATGGGCTGAAAACAAGGAAGCTAAAAAACGCGTAATTTTTGGCCTGCATCCCTGTGATATACATGCACTCAATATTTACCACAAATTTTACACGAGAATATACAAGGACCCTTATTATCTTGCTAACAGAGAGAATGCCGTGATTATCGGGCTCTCCTGTCTTCCAGATGAGAATTGTTTCTGTAATTTAACAGACACATCTACTGTAGCAGAAGGATTTGACCTATTTTTCACTGACCTTGAGGAAAAGTTCCTTGTATGGGTAGGGTCACCTAAAGGAGATGAAATTATAGCTCAGAACAAGGTCTTCTTTGAAGATATCAACAATAAAGATATCAAGGATTATATTGCATGGAGAAAACAAAGGGATAATTCATTTCAGGTTCATCTTCCTTTTGCAGGGTTGCCGGAAATTGTGGAATCAAGCTATGATTCACCAGTATGGAATAAAATGGGAGAAGCATGTCTTAGCTGTGGTTCATGCACTATGGTATGCCCAACCTGTACATGCTTTGATATTGCAGATGAATATGATATAAGAGCGGATGAAATGAACAGACAGAGGTATTGGTTCTCCTGCGTATTCAGAGAATACTCCATGGTAGCAGGCGGGCATAATTTCAGAGAAGCCAGATCCGAAAGACTAAGACTATGGTACACACACAAACTTGTTGGATTTATGAGTGAATACGGAGAGCCTGCATGTGTAGGATGTGGACGATGTGTTGTCAGTTGCCCTGTTGGTATTAATGTGATTTCAGTTGTAAAAGCCCTAACGGGTCTTAAAAATGATGCTTTCTGGTCTAAAACGGAGGTGAAACAATTATGAAAGAATATACAACCAATCAAATCAAATGCAAATGCGAACTCGAAAACGAAGAAAATCCTTACATGCCAGAAAGGGCCAGGATTATCAGAAAATACAATCTTACAGAAGATGTAAGGTTCTTTCAGGTCAGGCTGTGTAATCCTGAAAAAGTGATGCTGTGGACAACAAAATACAGACCGGGACAGTTTATGATGCTGTCCATACCCAACGTGGGAGAAGCACCATTTTCCATCACATCCACACCCACACGTCCAGGGATCTTTGAATTCTGCATCAGAAGGGCGGGCAGACTTACAAATAAATTATTCCAACTCAAAGAAAATGATTTCGTATGGTTGAGGGGGCCATTCGGAAATGGCTTTTCCATGGAAAAAATGCTGAGAAAGGA
>JALTEL010000205.1 GCA_027073945.1 Caldifarciminota bacterium
ACTATTTTCCCCTTATATTGATAGCACGAAAACGTACCGATAGGAACGGCATCAATACCCTCAAATAGTGGGATAGCTCCAATTTCATGCAGTGCCCTTTGAGTTAAGTCTTTGATTCCCTTGCCCATTCCACCTGTCGTTATCGTGACATGAGAATCGGAATGAAGCACATTTTTCAAGGCTTTCTCAAACACTTCAATATTATCAGGAACATGGATTTTCTGCTCTACAATACCATAAGGCGATAATAATGCCTGGATTAATACAGGATGGCTGTTTCTTATCTTCCCTCTTTTTAAGTGTTTTTCGCGGTACGTTTCGAGCTCATCTCCTGAGGAAACCACTGAGATGGATGGAAGAGAAAATACGTCTACAGTCTTCCTCCCATCCAGGGCCATGAAGGCGACATGGATTGGATTGATCGCTTCGCCCCCCTTCAGAAATATTTGTCCCTTCGAAAAATCAGCGCCCTTTTTAAGAACCATCCTTTCCTGCTCCTGATATTTGTCTACCATTAGGTATTGATTCTTTACATGACACATCTCACTGGGAACAGTTTTTTGAGCCCCTTCTGGAAGAGGGGCGCCCGTCATAATGGGAATTGCTTCACCACTTGAAAGAGAGTAGGGCGCTTCATCGCCTGCAGTTATTGGTGAATTGCTAATGATCTTAAAAACAGATGTTTTTTCATCTGTTTTACCCAAGGCATAACCATCAAATCTTGACTGGGCAAAGGGAGGTGAATCATGATTAGCTTTCACGTTCCTATATGCAATTCGCCTGATGGATTTATAAATAGGGATTGTCTCAGGTTTTGTCAATAATTTGATACCCCTGAGAATGTCCCATGCTTTTTGAAGTGATACCATTTTATCTTTCAAGTTTAAAAAAATTTAAGACAAATTTGAATAGTTTTTCTTTTTCATCAAATCTGAAAACAGGGCATTGAGAAACAAAGTGTTCATCAGACACAACGGCAATAACATTGTTGCTTTCCAACCTTTTTATTTGCTTATCCATATTATCCAATGACTCACGTACAAGAACAATTTTAGGATAGAATTGATTGTCTTTAAAACCTTCTATAATTACAATGTGATATCCTTGGAAATAATAATCTATGTAAGGTTTTAATGAATCGCTTCTATCTTTTGGGGAATCTTCTATTACAACAACGTCCTCTGCAATAAGCAAGGTTCTTTCAACACCTGATTTATGTATGATAGCCGTGTCTTTCTTAATGTTATCGTAATATTTACCATGGTGATGCTTAATGTAACCTACCTTAAAGCCACTTTTTGTGAAAAGTGGAATAAATCCCCTTATAAATGTTGTTTTTCCTGTACCGGAAGGCGCGGAAAATAAAAGGGTGGGTATCATCAAAAACTTTCAATAAGTTCTTGTTTTGTGTTGATATTTCTAAACATCTTTTCTTCCATTCCATACTTCTTTATTTCATCTACAGGGATGGTTAGAACGTCAGCCTTCGGGAAAAAGTCTATTATCTTGTTTTGATTTTTTAAGATGTTTTCTTTAATGGTTTCCCGAAGGGTTTTTTTATAAATTGCATGCAAAGTTTCATATCCTTTAGAACCCTTTGGGATAATTATATCATATCCGTTGATTAATTTTAACATAAATTCTACAAAGCCATCATTTATAAAAGGCATATCACATGCCGTTACAAAAATATATGTGCTTTGTACATGATGCAAGGCCGTGTAAATTCCACCTAATGCGCCATGGGCTGGATATATGTCCGAAACAACATTTGTATCTGGGCCAAGAATTGTTTTAAGAGGTTGCAATAATTTCTTGCTTGTAACCACAAGGGTGTGTTTAAAATGCCTTTTTAAGACATTGAGGGGAAATTCGATTAAGTATGAGTGCCCAATTTTCAGGGTTGCTTTATCTCTACCCATCCTCTTGCTTTTTCCGCCAGCTAAAATGACACCCGTTATGTCTTTAGTGTTTCTTTCAAAGATCATTTCAACTATATATTATAGCAAATAACTCATGTTGAAAAGTATTGACGGACTTGACGAAGAAGATATCTGCAAATAAAATTTGATCAAAAAGGTGAGGTGAATCAATGAGCGTTATAGGGGTTTTGTCTGACACACACATGAAAGAACCTGATGCAGGGCTCAAATCTATTTTTGAAACAGGGCCGTTTCAACATGTCAATATTATTATTCATTCCGGAGATTTTACTTCCATAAAAGTTGTGGAATTCCTCGAGGGGTTGAATCTCTTTTATGGGGTGCAGGGAAACATGGACGACGATGATATAAGGGAGAAACTTCCTTTAAAAAGAATAATCAAAGTTGATGGGTTGCGTATCGGGGTCACACATGGCTGGGGGTCACCTCATAACCTTGAGAAGAGGGTCTTTGAGTATTTTAATGATCCGACACTTAGTTGTATTGTATATGGCCACTCCCATGTGGCTAAAAGTAATTTTATAGGAAAGACACTGATGTTTAATCCCGGTTCTTACAAGGGTAGTTTCCTGTCATTTAAGGGAAGCGTTGGAAAGCTTTATATTGAAGGGGGAGTGATTCGAGGTGAAATCATCGAGGTCTGATTTTTTCATGGGTTTAAATAGTCGGATAATATATATTATGTTAACTTGCATTATCATAAGGCAAAATAATTCGGGCAGTTGTTCCTTCCCCCTTTTCACTTTCAAGGATAAGTGTTCCTCCCATTTCCTTTATAAGGTGTAGGGAAACGGACAAACCAAGCCCAGTTCCTTTTCCAGGTTCTTTAGTCGTAAAAAATGGATCAAAAACATGCTGAAGGTCCTTGCTCTTGATTCCCTTTCCAGTATCTTTAACTGTTATAATGACATAAGAGTTGGGTGGAGAACTACAGACCACGTCAAAAAATCTTTTATAGGTAGGATTTAATGTGGATTCTATATTTATAATAACTTCTACCCTTCCCTTTTTCTCAATACTGTCTATGGCATTGCTTAAAAGATTAAGCATGACCTGCTGAAATCTATTTGCATCAATGATGACCTTGACACGCTTCTGGGGGTAATCTCTGATAATTTCTATTTCTTTTTCATTCATCCTCAAAAAAACGAGATCTATTGTTTTTTCAATCACTTCTATTAAGTTTGCAGGATTAAAGCTTAACCTTTCCTCTTTTCTGGAAAAATCTAAGATATTTCTGATAATGTTATGAATTCTTTTTGTGTCAATTTCAATTCTCGAAATGTAATCGGTAAGCTCAGAGTCCCTTGATATCAGTGAATTATCCTTGATAAGCGAGAGGTATCCCTGGATATTATTTAAAGGGTTTCCAATTTCATGTGCGATCCCTGCGGATAATTCACCAATGGATATGAGTTTTTCAAATTTTGACATTTCCTGGTGATATTCTGCAATTAACGTATTCAGTTTGTGAAGTTCTGAAATTTTATCTGTTAATAAAGTCTTTTGATAATCAATACGTTGCAATAGATCGTTAAAGCTGTTTATTAAGTAGTTAAATTCCCTCAGAAAAGGCCCTTCAAGTTTCTTACGGTTTCCTTCTTTTATTTCATTGATGGCATATATAATCTTATCCACTGGTTTGATAATCGTTGTTTTCAAAGAAGTATTCAAAAGGATAATAATAAGGACAGTTGTCAATAGAACAATATAGAGAAGGATTTTTCTCAAGCGTGCTAAATCATTATTTAAAGACCTCAGATCCTTACCGATTAAATAAAGTTTATCTTTTTGATAACTTGATGGAATAAGCCCATAAATTTTAACGTAATTTGTAAATAATTTCCCTTTTTTAAGAATGAACACGTGATCTGATTTAAGTTTCTTAACAGGAATATCTTTAGGGGGCCTCCCGCCTGATATAAATTTGTAGTTTTTATCAAGAACCCACAGGCTATCGAAATTGAAGGAATTTTTAAGTTTTGTAAGCATTTCCTCTTCAGACGGAAATTGATCCAGAAAGGCCCTGTATGAAAGAAGGTGTTTTTTTTCTTTAAGAATCAAGGAAGATTCAAACAACTTATAGGCCGCGCTACCCATCAACAGACTTGAAAACAAAGCAACAATGAAAATCTTAAGTATGATTTCAAATTTAATCCCAAAATCGATGGATTTAAAAAGGATATGTCTTTTTTTGCCTTTCAATGATTATTTATCCCCCTACCCTGCTGAGGTTCAAATACCAGTGAACCAATTCTGGACCCATAAAAAGATAGAGAATGGCGCCTAAAGATAAAAAAGGGCCGAATGGAATGGCAAATTTTGTGTCTTTTTTAAAGACAATAATGACAATAATACCAATAAGGGCCCCGATAAGAGAACTTGAAAGGATTACGAATGGCATTCCCTGCCATCCCAGAAAGGCCCCAATCATGGCAATCAATTTTATATCTCCACCACCCATTCCCTCTTTATGCGCAACTTTTTCATAGACAAATGCTACCAGAAAAAGGAATCCTCCCCCAATAAAAATGCCCAAAATAGATTGAAGGGGATCAACTTCTTTTACAAAGAATGAAGCAATAAAACCCACAACAATCCCGGGAAGACTTAACCGGTCGGGAATGATTTTGTGGTCCAGATCAATAAAGGATATAACGATTAAAATTGAGCTGAAAGTGACGTATGCGAGGGTGGTATAAGACCATCCAAATTTATAAAATAATAAAACATAAAGCAGGGTATTCGAAAATTCAACCAGGGGGTATTTGGGTGAAATGGGAGCATGGCAGTGACGACATTTCCCGCGCAGAAAGAGGTAACTCAGGATGGGAATATTGTCATAGAAGGCAATGGGTGCCCCGCAATTCGGACAGTGAGACCCTGGAAAAACAATTGATTGAGATCTAGGTATGCGGTAAATACAGACATTCAGAAAGCTTCCAATAACCGCGCCAAGAAATCCCGCAATGATATATCCAGATAATTGCGTGAAATTATCCACCGGATACCGCTCTCTTTATCTCTAATAATTTTTCCTTTACCTTCTCCGCTCTTGGTGAGTTGGGTGCGTTTTTCAGCCCCAGCTCAAGAGCCCTTATCGCCTTGAGGGGTTGATGTAAGTTTTCATAATAAATCATTGCCATGGTTTCATAGGGGCTTAAAACCCGGGGGGTCAGTTTAACACATTTTTTAAGTTCCTGAAGAGCTTCTTTAAACCTTCCCCATTGATAATAGTTATAGGCCAACCTGAAATGCCAGTTTGAATTACCTGAACTGATCCGAAGAAGTTCTTTATAGATAGATTCAGATTTCGCATATTCCTCCATGGCTGTATATAACATGGCAAGGTTGATTTTCACCTTGATATTGTTTGGGTCATAATAGAGGGCTTTCTCATATTCCTTCAGGGCATTTCTGTAGTCTTTGAGGTGAAAGTAACAGATCCCGAGATTATTATGTGCGAGGTAATCATATGGTTGAATTTGAATTGTCTCACTCAATATTTTTTTGGCGATTCCATATTGGCCCATTTTCATGAAGACAAGTGCAGCACCATGCTGGGCGGCTGGGGCGTGGGGATACTTCTCATAGGCATCCATCCAGAGGGTTCGGGTATTTTTCCATACCCTATTCTGTTTTATCGTCATATAACTGTATCCTGCGGCTAAAAGGATAAATATTGTGACCGATAAAACCTTGAAAAACTCCTTTGTAAATCTTTCGTGTCGAAGAAACATAAACCATGTAAAAAAAATGCCCACTAAAAGGGTGTAGGAAAAAGAGGCCAACAGGTCATAACGATCCGCAAGGATGGTACTGATGGGGATAATGTTTGCATAAGGGAGAAGTTGAATATAAAACCAGAATACAAGAAAGGTCAGAACCGTAAACCTTTTGTAGCACCAGATTCCTATCCACAGGATAAGGGCATTTAGGGCAATCACGATAAAGGTCCATACGCTCAATGGGTGGGGAGGCAACCAGATGGTATATGCGGCAGAGAAGTTAATGGTAGCCACACAGAGCTTGATGTAATTTAAAAAAATGTAAAAAGACACGAGAAAATTTGTCCAGAAGGTCCCTCCCCTATATGGTTTGATACCCCCTGCCTGTTTCATGACGGTCATCAAGATAAAAACAGCAATCCCGGCAATAACGACAGAAGGGATAATAAAGACGAGAAGCTTTTTGACCTCCCGCGGATTATAACAGACTTCAAACAGCAGGATAATGGCGGGCATAACAACGGCCGAGGGTTTGGACAAGACCGCGAGGACAAAGGCGATAAAGGACCAGAGATACATCTGTAGCGCGTGTTTTTCCCCTTCCCTTCCCTTTAAATAAAAATAGAGAGCGGCAAAGAAAAACCATAACAGCAGAACCTCCTTCCGCGCGGAGATCCACGCTACGGACTCTACATGAACCGGGTGGACTGCAAAGATAATCGTAGAAAAAAGAGCGATAAGACGTCGTTTCGGCGAGCTCCATGGGCCAAGAAAGTAGAGAAGCCTTTCAGTAAAAAGGAAGAGGAACAAAATCCCTAAGTAGTAGTAAATTACATTAAAAAAATGATAGCAAAAAGGGTTTCTCTTGCAAAACAGGTAATCCAGCATAAAACTGACCCGTCTCACAGGTTGATAAGTGCTCCCACGGTGAAAGGTGAAAATGGTTTTAATATTTTTAAGGCTGGGAGTTCTGATTAGGGTATCTGTATAAACAGCGATATCGTCCCAGGTTGTGAATCGGTTTTTGAAGGTATTGGAATAGACTCCAAAAACGAGAACCGTCAGGATCAGAAATGAGACAAGCGTCATCTTGGATGGATTGTTGAGAATCTCCCGAAATCCGCTTCCTCTATCATGATCATTATGGATTTTTCGTTTTTCCTTATGATTCATCTGATATTCCTTTTCTTCAATGAGGGTAAATGGGATCCCCGAAACCTAAATCAAGCGGCTGCGGGTTGCTGGTATCTACAAAGGTTTGGTGCCACAGTTCGAGGACAAGGAGCTGCCATAATATGGCGGAACGATCGTAGGTTCCTGTTACCTGTTCTTCAATCATTTTCTCAATGGTCTTCGGGTTGAAATATCCCCGATGATTCTGAGTGGGGCTTAAAAGAATTTCTTTCAAAAAGTTCGCCCATTTTTTCTCACGGAACCATCGGTTGATAGGCACGCCAAACCCCATCTTACGGCGATTGATCACCTCTTTCGGAATCTTGCCATATAAACTTTTTTTTAGAATCCTCTTGCCTTTTGAAAAGGCCAGTTTTTCCCGGGCTGTTAATTGACAGGCAAATTCCACAACCTTATGGTCCAAAAAGGGAGAGCGACACTCGAGAGAATTGGCCATAGAGGCAATGTCAATCTTTGTCAGGATATCCCCTGGTAGATATGTCAGAAAATCTATAAAAGAAAAGGCCTGTTTCGTGTCTTTCTTAGAAAACATATTAAAAGGCTTGTCAATCAGGTCCATAGCTTTTTGAGGTACAGCTGATTTTCTGAAAGAAGGGGTGTACAGGTCTTTTTTGAATCTATCGTGGATGAGGGTAACGTAAGTGGAATAGTTGAGAACTTCTTTGGATTGGACTCTTGAAAAAAAATTGTACAGCATTCCAGGGTATCTTCCAAGCGAAGGAAAGCCTGAAAGCGCATTAAAAAAGGTTCGCAACAACCCCATAGGCAAAAAGTTCAGATACTTATAAATATTTTTCAAAGTTATGTATAAGAGATAGCGATTGTAGCCCAGGAAAACCTCGTCCCCTCCATCACCTGAAAGGACTACCTTGACCTTTTCTGATGTAACTTTGGAAACGTAATAGGTTGGAATCATGGATGAATCCCCAAAGGGCTCATTGTAATACCAGACAAGCTGAGGAAGGAGGGACAGCCCTTCAGAACGAACAGTATAGGCATGATGATCTGTCTTCAGGGCGTTTGCTACCCTCCGCGCATATCTTGATTCATCGAATTCCTGCTCTTCGAACGAGATTGAAAAGGTCTTTAGGGGCGTTGTAAGTTGTTTGGAGGCAAAGTAGGCTATGGCGCTGGAATCAACACCACCGCTGAGGAACACCCCAACGGGCACATCGCTCCGAAGCCTTAAATTAACGGATTCATTCAGCAGGGCATCCAGTTCCTCAATGTGCTTTTTTTCTTCACTTTTTGAAACAGGTCCTTCCTGAAAATTGAAAGTGGGACGCCAATATCGTTTCTGAGTGAGTGTATTTTTTTTGATATCGTAAACGGCATAGTGGGAGGGTAAAAGTTTGTAAACATCCTTGAAAATCGTATACTTGTGAGGAATATACTGATAGGTTAAAAAGTAATGCACAGCCCTTGGTGAAATCTCAGATTTTAATCGTGGATATGTAGAAAGGGCCTTCAGCTCGGATGAGAACGCAAAAAATCCCGAATCTCTGGCATAAACAAGGGGTTTTTGACCCATTCTATCCCTGGCGATAAGGAATTTACCGTTTCTGATGTCAAAGATGCTGAAGGCAAACATTCCCCTAAGCCTGTCAAGGACCTCAATCCCCCATGTTTCATACCCGTGCAGGATAACCTCCGTGTCGGTTTTTGAAGAAAAACGGTGCCCCTTGCCTAGTAATTCCCTTCTTATCTCTTTATAATTATAGATTTCCCCATTAAACACAATCCAAATGGAATTATCTTCGTTAGACATGGGCTGGCGTCCGGATTCGGTAAGGTCAATAATGGAAAGTCGTTTGTGGCCCATAAAGGCACAAGGCCCCTCTCCCTTCCATGTTTTGCCTGACAGATCTAAAAAAAGAGTCCCCTCATCGTCCGGTCCCCGATAATGAATTCTTTGCAGGTAGGAAATGCAGAGATTTTTAAAGTCATCTACAGGGTTTGTATCATAAATCCCTAATATTCCACACATATTGTTTCATCACACCAATTTAGATCCGAGGATGTTCAGGATTCTCTCGGCTGTCTTACCATCCCACAGCTCTGGTAGATCAACAGCTTTTCTTTCCCCTTTTTTCACAATTTCTTTGACAATTTTTGTAACGGTTCCGGGATCCGGCATTTTCCCCAAAAGCCTGTTGGTACCGTGTGACAAGGTTAAGGGCCATTCGGTAGTATCACGAAGGGTCAAACACTCTACGCCTAACAGGGTTGTTTCCTTTTGAATTCCCCCAGAATCGGTTAGAACAAAGTCTGATTCCATCACAAGTTTTATAAAATCCGTATAGCCTACAGGCTTGATTG
>JALTEL010000206.1 GCA_027073945.1 Caldifarciminota bacterium
AATGAAGGAATACCATGCATATTACCAAAAAATGCGGAAACGCGAAGTCTCTTTGATTTTTAAAGTATTTAATACTGTATACATTTAATATCTGGAATATACATATTTCAGGCTTTAAAATAGATATACAGGCAAGGAGTAAAAGATGGGAAAAACATTTGTTGAAAAAATATTCAGCAAGAAAACTGGAAGAGATGTAAAAGCGGGAGACATCGTTGTAATAAGTCCTGATTTTGTTATGTCACATGACAATACCGCTGCCATATATGGCAAATTCAAAAAGATGGGAGCGGAACATGTGAAGTCTCCTGAGAAGGTTGTGGTTGTCCTTGACCATGTGGTGCCTGCAGCCACGGAACAATATGCGTTGAATCATGTGATAATAAGGGAGTTTGTCAGAGAGAACAGTATCAGGAACTTTTATGATGTTAATTCCGAAGGTGGTATATGTCATCAGGTGCTTTCAGAAAAGGGGTATGCTCTTCCAGGACTTGTAATACTGGGTGCGGATTCGCATACGACCACTTATGGAGCATTCGGTGCGTTTTCTGCCGGTATAGGAAGGAGTGAAGTGGCCGCTATATGGGCAATAGACGAGATATGGATGAAAGTACCTGAGTCTGTACAGATAAATATAACAGGTGAAATACCTCGAGGCATATCCGCAAAAGATATTGTACTTTACATAATAGGTAAAATTGGAGCAGATGGAGCTACATATAAATCCGTTGAATTCGGCGGTGAGGTTATAAAAGCGTTGCCACAGTCTCAACGTATGGTTCTTGCCAACATGTCTGCCGAGATGGGCGCAAAAAACGGGTATATTCCCTATGATGAAAAGACAGAAAAATGGATAAAAGGCAAAGAAAAAGCACAATATGAAATAGTTTATCCCGATGAAAATGCCCAATATGAAAGTATACATGAGTTTGACATATCTTCAATTGAGCCTCAAATTGCGGCACCACACACGGTTGACAATGTTTATCCTGTCTCAAAGTATGAAGGTTTAAAAATAAATCAAGCTCTTATAGGAACGTGTACAAACGGTAGATTGGACGATCTTGAAATTGCAGCAGGGATTTTGAAGGGTAAAAAGATAAGCAGAGATACAAGGCTGCTTATTTTACCCGCTTCCTGGGATGTGTATAAAAGGGCATTAAAAGAGGGCATTATTGAAACCCTGGTGGATGCAGGGGCAATTGTTTTGAATTCAGGTTGCGGACCATGTCTTGGAGCCCATGAAGGTGTAATGGCACGGGGAGAAGTCGCTATTTCAACATCCAACAGAAATTTTAAAGGACGCATGGGCTCAAAGGAGTCTCAAATATATCTCGCATCCCCGGCAACCGTTGCTGCCTCGGCGATTGAAGGCAAAATCACAAGCCCTTTGAAATATTTGGAGGGGGGAGTATGGAAAAGATAATAAAAAGCAGTGTTATAAAATATGGTGATAATGTCAATACGGACGTTATATATCCGGGAAGATACACATATTCTTTACTGGAGCCGGACGAAATGGCAAAGCATGCCTTTGAAGACCTTGATTCGGATTTCCAGAAAAAGGCAAAAAATTCCCATATTGTTGTAGCCGGAAAAAACTTTGGCATGGGGTCTTCAAGGGAACAGGCTGTTAGTTCTGTTGTATATGCAGGTATAGTTGCTGTGATTGCGAAATCTTTTGCGCGTATTTATTTCAGGAATGCTATTAATAATGGACTTCTTGTCATTCAACATCCAGAAGCAGTATCCTTTATCAAAGAAGGAGATATTGTGAAAATAGATACGGAGCATTATACGATCAGTGTCAGGGAAAGGGTATTTGAGTTCCCACCTCTCCCCGAGCAAATTCTTAAGATTGTTGATGCAGGTGGACTTATAAACTATGTTAAAAATAGGTTAACTTCACTATAAGGAGTTTGAATGGAAGAGAATGTGATAAAGGACATGATTAAAAAGCATGATATTTATGCTGTTGATTTCAGATATAACGATTTGGTTGGAGCGCAGAGACATGTCACGGTAAACAGTGGTTATTTTGAAAAAGCTCTGCACAATGGTGTGGGCATTGACGGTTCAAGTGTGAAGGGCTTTAGCAGTGCGGATTTCAGTGATCTTCGGCTTAAAGCCTGTATTGATACGGCCTTTTATGACCCCATACATAAAGGTATACTTGCTGTGTTTGCAGATGTTTATCTTGCATCGCAGGAGAGACAATGGGAAGACTATCCCAGAGTTGTGCTTGAAAAAGCCCTTTCTTATGTCAGAGAAAAGGAAATTGCGGACAATGTGCTTGCTCTCGGTGAATTGGAGTTTTATATCTTTGACAGGGCTGTTTTCAATAATGATTTTTTCAGCATAGGGCTTGTGGAAAATGCATACAGGGAAGGTTCATATCACATTGCAGAGCCCAATGACAGGTTTTTTGATTTGAGGGAGCAGATGGTAAGGGCAATTGAAAGCTCCGGAATAGGAGTAAAGTATCATCATCATGAGGTTGGAGCCAATGCGCAACAGGAAATAGAGATAGATTTTGTTAATCTTCTGAAGGCTGCAGATAGCGTGGAGACAGCAAAATATGTAATAAAAGAAATAGCAAGGCAAAATGGTCTTTTTGCAACCTTCATGCCCAGACCAATTTATGAAGAACCGGGTAACGGTATGCATTTTCATATTTTTATTGAGAAAGGAGGCAAAAACGAGTTCTATATGGAGAATGGTAAATTGAATGATACAACACTTTATTTTATAGGCGGGATACTCGCTCATGCACGTTCACTTTCCGCATTTGTTAATCCATCAACCAATTCATATAAAAGATTAATGTCGGGATATGAGGCTCCATCTGCTATTGTGTATTCAATTGGCAGTAGAATCAGTGCAATAAGAATTCCAGGATATGACAGGTCCAGAAGCATTGATATTGAGTACCGACCACCTGATGCGACCATGAATACATATCTTGGACTTGCAGCAATACTTATGGCCGGGGTTGATGGTATTGAAAGAAAAATAAATCCTGGCAAACCTGCAACTTTTGATACTAACTCGCAAAATGAATACAAGACTCTACCCGAAACACTTGGAGAAGCTCTATCCGCCCTGATTGATGACAATGCATATCTAAAAAAAGGCAATGTTTTTACGGATTCTTTGCTTGAGAAATGGATCGATATAAAGGAAGAGGAATTGAAGAGTATTGCACTTAGTCCGAATATAGAAGAATACAGGCGTTATTTCTGATTTATTTTGTGTGCATTGTATAAATTCCAGTCCAATTCGACGGAGGCTGCTTTAAAAGCTCCAAACACCTTTTATAAAAGACAAAAGACGGAGCATCTTCATCCTTTTGTTCCTCAAATACACGAGCTGCTTCTTCGAATTTTCCCGTTCTATACAGAAAAAGACCTCTGGTGAATTTTTGTATGATTTTCAATTTAGATGCATCAACTTCACCTTCCCTGCCAATTACCTCGAATATGCGAACAGGCTTTTCTTTCCCCTTGACTCTCACAGTATCAAGCTCTCTGAAAACTATGCCATGCTTAACATTTTTCCTTGTGAATTCACTTATAATTATGTTAGTTTTGTAGATTTTGTTAATGCCTTCCAGCCTTGAGCCGAGATTTACATTATCACCTATAATTGTGTAATCCACCCTCTTTTTTGAGCCTACATTCCCAACTACAGCCTCTCCTGTGTTAATGCCTATTCGTATGTTCAATTGAGGGAATCCCATTTTTTGCAGTTCAGGGTTCAGGTGCTTCTTTAGTTCATTGATGCAATCTATGGCGGCATTTACCGCAAGGGTTTCATACTCTGTGTCCAGAACAGGAGCATTCCAGAATGCCATTATCGCATCTCCTTCGTATTTGTCAATATATCCCCTGTATTTCATAATGATTTCACTCATGAGTTCAAGAAATATGTTCAAAAGTTTGACCACTTTATAAGAGCTCAACTTTTCTGAGATTGTCGTAAACGATTCAATATCGGAAAACATTACAGTAATTACCCTCTTATCTCCTCCCGGTTTCACTTTATCGGGATTTCGGAGCAGTTCGGATAGAAGCTCAGCAGACACATAGTGTTCAAACATCTTTTTAACGACGCGTTTTTCTCTACCTTCCGCTGCATAATCCAGGGATATAAGCAAAATAAAAAAAGCGCTCGTTGAAAGAATAGATGCTGAGGGTGGTATAAACAAATTCAAGCTTAGTGCAACCGCGGAAATGGATAATATAAGTACAATAAATAAGGAGAAGAGCACTATTTTGAATGTGCTGTTATTTCTCCACAGCATATAAAAGAACAGAAAAATCAACAGAATACCCAATATTAATATATACAGAAGCCTTTTGTTTAAAAATTTTATGAAATTTTTGTGTTTCAAATTTTCGTACATAACCGCATGGACATACATTCCAGCTGTTGTTGGTGATATACTGGTGGGTTTTAAATCCAGTAGCCCGGGGGCTGTGGTACCTATAATAACAATTTTATTACGTAGAATACTATCGGGAAAATCATCATTTTTCCCCTGTTCAAACAGTATTTCTTGCTTTATAGCATCAAGGGCGCTTATTTTATGGAAACATGTCGGCTTTATGAATTTTACATGCACAAACCCGCTGTCTCTTAGTATCCAGTTTGCGGGACTATAACGCTTTCTGCCGTTCAGGTAAAGAGCGAGTGGCAACGAAGGGTAAAATCTCTTACCGATTTTTGTGTATAGCAGACCTTTTCTGAATACACCATCAGCATCTTCGTAACCGTGGACATCTCCTATGCCCTTGGCTGCATCTGTCAGTTGTTTTAAAGGAGTGAGCGCAAATGATGCATGTTTAAAGTGATGGGGTACGGGATTTATCAGTATGGAAAATTTCTCGATAAAATCCGTGCTGTCTGTAGGATTTCCTGTACCTGATACTATAGGTAGAAACACATTACCAGCCTGTTTCAACGAATGCCTGAATTTTTCGTCATCATCCCTGCCATAAGTTGAATAGCTGCTGAAGATAATGTCAAATGCGATATCCGCTGCACCATGCCTTTTTAAAAATCGAATTATGGGCACATACATCTGTCTTGGCCATGGCCAGCTTACCATACTGGTCTTTTTGAAAAAATCAAGGGATTTCTGGTTTATATCAATAAAAACGATGTTAGTGCTCTGCTTTTTATGCAGGCTGCAATTTATTTTCTGAAATGCGTCATAGAATGCCATGTCAAATCTGTTCAGCCTAATAGGTAAATTAAAAAGCAAACATGCGGCATAAATCAGGAAAAGTAAGGCGAAGTATCGTCGTCTATTTTGCAAGCTGTTCTTTAAAGTTTAAAAAGCGCTGCTCCCTATCTTGCGGTATAATCTTTTTATGCACAACCCCGATAAGGGCATTTATTCTGGCATCAGGGTAAGGATGGGTTTTTAAAATTTGAATACCCCTTTTGTTTTGCATATTCTTGAATTTTTCAAGTACCTCGATCAATGCATGAGAACTATAACCGGACTTATCCAGTACTGAAACCGCAGCTCTGTCCGCCCCGAATTCCTGTTTGCGTGAAAATCCTTTCTGCATGAGTACAGTCATTATTTTTGTAGAAATATTTGAAACGAGGCGTATGTTTCTGTTTTTTATCTTTTTCTTTGCCAAGATATTAATACCCTTCTCAGCCATTTGGGCAACAGAAGCTGCTTTTATATAAGATAAACCGTCTTTGCGTGATACATGCCCTATTTCATGAGCCAGCACAGCGGCTAATTCATCTTCACTATTTAGATGGATAATGAGCCCTCTTGATACAAAGACATACCCACCTGGTGTTGATACTGCAATTGTTTTATCAGTATCGAGAATTCCGAAATGATAACCTCTGTAAAGGAAAGGGCGATTTGAATTTGCAGCGAGATATTGTCCCACAAGATTTACGTATTCCGTTGCTTTTCTGTTATGAACCAGTTTATACCTGGCAAGAATTTTCCCTGCTGTGGCCCTTCCGATCAGATATTCATCTTTTTCGCTTATATTCAAATAATTTAAGGCGGCACCTTCGGAGGATTTTTGAAATGTGGTACAATTTAAACCTGCAAATAGGCTAAAAGCGAGTATGATAACTGTTGCTTTTTTACTCAAATGCTCCTTCCTGTTTGAATTTTCGCAGTTGATTTTCGCTGATTTTAAAGCTATCAAGGTATTTTAAATCCTGTCTGTTAATACCTTTTACGGAAAGAATGTCCTGTTCAGTAAAGCCTTTTGCGGCGAGTGCAATGGAATTTGAATTCGAGGTGTGGACATTGCCCAATTTTAAATGTAAAGCCTTTTTATGCACACAGGAACTGTGAATAAAAGCTGTATCCCCTTTATACCTTACCATAAACCAGCCGTCCTGCTTCTTTTCTGCAATAAGAGTATTACCATACCTGACCACGGATATTGTCTCTGAAAAAAAGTCAGGTGTTGCTTTCAGAGGGGCTCTCTCCACCTGTACAACCACTTTAAAGCCAAGAAGTAAGTAAATTAATAACATAAAACCTATCTATCTTTATTGATATTTTAAACCATAACAGAGGAACTTTCAAGCACTTGATTCTGGTTAGTAAGAGCATATATTTTATTCATAGGCTATAGAAATTTTTACATAACCCTTTCCCGAATTAATAAGCCTTGTATACATAAATTGTATGTTTACATAAGATCTGCACATTGAATTTGTACGATCATTTTATTAGCAGAAACTTTGAAGTTTGTGCTGTATCACCCGCCTTAAATCGGATAAAGTATACTCCATGCGGCAATCCAACGACGGGTATCATGATTTTGTATGTGCCAGCGGGAGAAAAGTCGCTTTTTATCAATTTAATCTCTCTGCCTGAAATATCATAGAGCTTTATATTTACATTCTCAGGCTTTAATAGTGTGTATTTTATCTTGATGAAGTTTGAAGATAGGGAATTAGCAATGAAAGTGCTTGCCTTAAATGGAGTTTTTGTCTCTTTAATCCCCAGAAAACGCCTGGTAACAACCTTTGCTGCAATGTCATAACCATGCTGCCATTTTGGGTCCTTCCATGTAAAGTATATAAAAGTATCCATTAATGCAATTGCGGGAAGATTTTGATTCTCATTGGGACCTTCAACATTGTTATTTACCTTGTAAGTCGTATCAATAGGAGTCAAATCGGAGTGGAGCAGCCTTGCATAGATATCACTCTGCCCATAGATGTTTTGCGACCAGGTTACTACAACATTGCTGTCAGGGCTGGATGCAATATCAGGACTACCTGCATAGGGATCACTGATCATTACTTCTCCCCCTATAAATGTGCCTGTTGTATCAAAGACCCTGCCGTATATTCCTGAGGGTGTTTGGTAGTCCATCCAGACAACAACAAATCTCCCATTGTTTACATAGGTAACGGATGGATCAAACTGGTTTGCGTTATTACCTGTTGTATCGTTGATTACAAAGTCTACTCCCACCTTTGACCCATCTGGATTATAGATTTGTCCGTAAATATCATTATTGCCATTTCTATTGTCACACCAGGTAACAAGGAATTTACCTGATGGGGCCATAGCAATATCCGGGTAGGTTTGAGCGTTTACACCCGCATCGTCGTTTACAAGGAAGTTTGAACCGACAGGTGTTCCGGTATTTGTGAACAACTGTCCGTATATGTCAGCGTTTCCATTTCTGTAATCATACCAGACAACAGCGAAATTGTTCATATTGTCAATGGCAACTCTGGGCGCAAATCTTGACGAGGTAGTGTTGTCTTCAACATTGGCAGAGTCTATACCTGTATTGGAAATTATGAAGTAGTGTATGTGAACGGAACTGAAATCGCTGACGCAGATGATTGTGCTATCTTCACCGATCTTTACATCATTTTCAAAACCCGCTCCCAGATAGATATTATCATCAATGATATTTCCTTCTGTATCAAATGTTGAATATAGAATTGAACCGGTACTGTTATACCTGGTATCATACCAGGTTATAACACCGTAACCCGAACTGTTTACATCTATTGAAGGATAGTCCTGATTGCGAATTCCCGATATATCGTTTACTTTTTTGTCAGCTGTTGCGGGTGTGCCGTCTGTATTGAAAACCCTGTAATATATACTTCTGTCGTCACGCCCGTCATCCCATGCAACAATAAATCTGCTGCCGTTTGTATAAACCGATGGGTCGTATTGATTTTGCGAACCAGTATTATCACTTATTTTGAAATTGGTACCAGAGGGATTGCCCGCATTATCATACATCTGGCCATAAATATAATATGTGCCATCTCTGTTATCATACCATGTAACAATAAAATTCCCTGCTTCATCCATTGAAATGGCAGGATAATCCTGATAAACATTGGTGCCATCATCGTTTACCATGAAGTTGCTGCCAATTGGACTGCCGGAGGCATTATATCTCTGTGCATATATGTCTTTGTCTCCATTTCTGTAATCTGACCATGCAATGACAAAGTTGCCCGCCGTATCCATGGCTATAACAGGATTGTCCTGGCTTTGAGAAGTTGTATCATTAACTCTAAAATTTGGCCCCACCTTATTACCGGATTTATCAAAGAGTTGTGCATAAACATCAGCGTCATTTGCATTCCTGTAATCTGTCCAGACTGCTACAATATATCCGTTTTTACTCTTTGCTATTCGAGGGGACATCTGTGCATAACTGGTCCCGTCATCGTTGACAAGCATAGTGTCTGTGATGGGATTCCCGTCAAGGTCAAATCTTCTGAAGTATATATTCCTTACATTGCCTGAATAGGCATTTCCGACAGCGAATATCCCTGAGTCTGTGGCAACTGCATCGATACCATAGAGATTTTTGTGAAAACTGAGAGTAAAAGAGCTTCCCAGTTGTCCACCGTTGGAAGTAAGCCACTGACCGTATCCATAGGGGAATGAAACGAGAATACTATCACCATGCCTGTCTGCATAGGGCGTAAGCTCCGTATAGTTGCCCTGAAATGTTGAAACCTTGGAGTTTGGGCCAAGCATACTGCCATCTGTATTAATAGCTTGAGAATATGTGTTACTTGCACCGTTTCTACTATCTCTCCACACAACTATTCCCGAGTTGTCCAGATTTAATATTACTGAAGGCTGGTAGGATTGATTGCCTGTTGAGTCATTGTTAACCCTGAAGTCATTTTT
>JALTEL010000207.1 GCA_027073945.1 Caldifarciminota bacterium
ACAGTATAATGTGGTATGCGGTAGGTTATGGAAATAACGAGTATGACATATACCATGATGGCAAGAGAGTAAGGTATATAGGAGAATGGAAAACCCTTGTAGAGCCATATATAGTACAAATGACAGAATGCAAGGTATATCCGGGCAACAAACTCATTTTCACAGTGGCCGCATACAATCCTCATGATACGACATACAGTTCGGAGATAATATATCACATAAACAGCCACGGTGAGATATACAGTGAGGATAGTTTAAGTGATATAGTGAGCAATATGGGGACATACACAGGGTATATATATCCCTCTGGTGAGGATTGGGAGGATACCACGAGATTGGATACCATAATAAACGGGCATTGTATAGGATTTAGCGTATTTCGAATTGTTGACACACAATTCATAGGGGTGGATTTTAGATTTGAAGGATACAACACACATACTCAGCAGGATGATTCTTTTTATAAGTCATTTTATGTAGACTTAATCAGTCGTAAAGTATTGGACAGAGAACATTATCCTTACCTTAACGGTTACCCGATGAGGGAAGGTGATTACTGGGTGGCAACAAGACACGACAGTGTATTGGTGAGTAAAATATCAACCGATTTTACAGAACACTATGTTATTACATTACCTTATCACAGTGATCTGTGGGGTGCGTCTCCATATAAACAATTCTTTGATGTAATGGACCTGGACACCAGTATTTTTGTATACAATCTGAGTGATGGAAGATTACTAAAGGAGCTAACCATAGACAGTCTCCCTTTGATGTATAATCGTCACACGAGAATGGCAGGTGGATTTGAAGGTAATGAATATTACTATGTAATCACCACGGATAACAAATCATTCTTTATATACCATCTTCCTGATTTTAGTCTTGTAAACAAGTACGAAGACACGACACAGAGCACATTACTGAGCGGAACGGTAAAGGATTCGGGCAATGTATTCTTTGTAAAAGTACCTGCTGCAAAAGACTCCATATTTGTGGAATACAAGACACCTGAGGATACGCCTGTGGTAGTATACAGTTGTCCTATGGGTACACACAGTGCCGGGGGAGTATGGCAGTTAATATCCTATGATAAATATTTCGTTATGCAATTAACTGATTCTACCTATATCTTTAAGCTGGAATAAAGGAGGTCGGGTGTAGTTTTGGGTTTCCACAATGAATTTTAAACATACATATTTTTTCTTTTCTGGCAAATTATATTAGAATATATTGAATAGAGAGCTAAGGCTTGATTTTTCGGGCATTTAGCGGTAAAATTATACAGTCAACAGATAAAGGAGGAAATTTACAGGTGGAGTATTATCCTGCGCATGAAATAGAGACCAAATGGCAGAAAATCTGGCAAGAAAAGGGACTCTACAGAACTGGCAATAAACATAACAAGAAGTATTATGTACTTGAGATGTTTCCCTATCCTTCAGGTGACCTGCATATGGGGCATCTGAAAAATTATGTCATAGGAGATGTTGTAACAAGGATAAAGATGATGGAGGGTTATGATGTTCTTCATCCCATGGGATGGGACGCATTCGGGTTACCGGCTGAAAATGCCGCTATAAAAAACCATATTAATCCTCTGCACTGGACAAGGAAAAATATCGATACTTACAGAGATACATTTAAGATGCTGGGTATTTCCTATGACTGGGAGAGAGAAATAGGAACATGCTTCCCCGATTATTACAAATGGACACAGTATCTCTTTGTTTTGCTTTATGAAAAGGGGCTCGCTTATAAGAAAAAAGAACTTGTAAATTGGTGTCCTCACTGTAAAACCGTGCTTGCCAACGAGCAGGTTGTGGATGGAAAGTGCGAGCGGTGTCATACGCCTGTCGTTAAAAAAGAATTGAAACAGTGGTTCCTGAAAATTACCGATTATGCCGATAGATTGCTCAATGACCTTGCAAAATTGGAAGGCAGGTGGCCGTCTTATGTGATAAAGCAGCAGGAGAACTGGATAGGCCGCTCTTATGGCACGGAAATAGTTTTTGAGTATGAAAATAACAGGATGATAAAGTTCCCGGTTTTCACAACAAGGGCGGACACGCTGTTCGGTGTGACATTTGTTACGATAGCTCCCGAACATGAATTGCTAACAGACATTATGCCAGAGCTCCCCAACAGGGAAAGTGTTGAAAAATACGTGCAGGCCTCCATGCAGAAGACGGAAATGGAGCGAACAGCAGAAGAAAAAGAGAAAAACGGTGTGTTTACAGGCGTGTATGTGATTCATCCTCTAACCGGCGCACGTGTGCCCCTGTGGGTCGGAGATTATGTGCTGGCAGAATACGGTACAGGCATTGTCATGGGGGTTCCGGCTCATGACCAGCGTGATTTTGTATTTGCAAAAAAGCACAACTTGCCCGTAAGGATTGTCATAAAACCCGGTGATTCTAATGTTGATGAGAATATGGACAGAGCATTTGAAGACTATGGAATTATGGTTAATTCCGGTGAATTTACAGGACTTGAATCGCAGGAAGGCATAGAGGCAGTCCAACGCAAGCTGGAATCCATAGGTAAGGGCAAAAAAGCTGTTTCTTACAGAATAAGGGACTGGCTTATATCAAGACAGAGATACTGGGGCGCACCAATTCCCGTGGTATACTGCGAAAAATGTGGGATAGTCCCTGTTTCGATTGATAAATTGCCCGTCAAATTGCCCCAGGATGTCAAAGATTTTGTTCCCAAGGGCAGGTCTCCGCTTGAGGATATTCCGGAGTTTATGAACACTACCTGTCCAAAGTGCGGGGCACGTGCAAA
>JALTEL010000208.1 GCA_027073945.1 Caldifarciminota bacterium
TTTGATGCTCTCGTTCCAGAGTGGATAATCCTCCGATACCCGATGCAATGATAACTCCTATTCTATCGCCATTTTCCCTTTCGAAATCGAGCCCGGAATCTGTAATAGCCTCCTGCGCAGCGTACAAGGCATATTGGGCATACAGGTCCGATTTTTTTACTTCTTTTGGAGTTAATCTTTTTAAGGGCTCAAAGCCCTTTACCTCGCCCGCTATCTGAGAATAATAGGAAGAAGCATCAAATCTGTCTATTTTTACAATACCGTTCTCATTGTTTTTCAGATTTTTCCAGTATGTTTCAACATCATTTCCCAATGGGTTAACAGTCCCAAGCCCTGTTATAACAACTCTGTGCATAAACGAATCTATCCTACTTTATTTTTTATATATTCCAGTGTGTCACCGACTGTTCTTATCTTTTCCGCATCTTCGTCAGGTACCTCTATATTGAATTTCTCCTCTATGGCCATAACGAGTTCAACCACGTCAAGGGAATCCGCATCGAGGTCCTCTTGATATCTTGCTTCTTTCTTTACCTGGTCCTCTGTTACAGAGAGCTTTTCCATTATGATACCTTTCAGGTTTTCCCATATCTGTTTTTCGTCCATTTTTTCCTCCTTACATATTTTATGCCGAGGGCGGGACTTGAACCCGCATAGGATGAAACTCCCACTGGGTCCTGAACCCAGCGCGTCTGCCAATTCCGCCACCTCGGCAGTGTTGACTGTTTATTATAGACATAAATCACCGATTAATCAAATAATTGCCCTATTAAGCTTAAAACAAGTCTTAAATTATGTATTTAAACATAATTTTCCACTATTTTGTGTATAAGCTTGGATAATTTTTTACCAGCTCCAGCTGCAGCCTTTAACACCTCCTCATGAGTTGTACCCTGTTCCTGAGATTTTCTAAGCGCATTTGTTATTATTGAAAACCCAAGCACTTTAATGCCCATGTGAACGGCGCTGATAACCTCTGGAACGGTTGACATCCCGACAGCATCGCCTCCTATAGACCTGACAAAGTTATATTCCGCAGGTGTTTCAAGCGATGGTCCCTGAAGAGCCACATAAACACCTTCTTTTAAATGTATGTCCAGGCTCAAAGCCATTTTTCTGGCCAGTTCAATTAATTGCTTATTGTAGGCATTTGCCATTGGAGGGAATCTCGGTCCGAGCTCTTCGTAATTCTCTCCGCGGAGCGGATTGTCTGGCAGCAGGTTTATGTGGTCTCTTATCAACATTATGTCTCCAGCCTCAAAATAGGGATTGACACCTCCTGCTGCATTTGTCACAACAAGCGTGGATACGCCAAGCATTTTCATCGCTCTTATGGGATAGACAACCTGCTTTAGCGTGTAACCTTCATAAAAGTGAAACCTCCCCTGCATGCATACAATATTTTTTGCAGCTATTGTACCTGCAACAAGCTGGCTTTTATGCCCGGCTACAGTTGATATTGGGAAAAATGGTATTTCATTATAGGGGATGGTGCTTCTATTCTCCATAGAGTTTACAATGTCTCCCAGTCCCGAGCCCAGTACTATTCCTATTTCAGGTTTTCCGTGCAAATTTTTATTGAGATACTCAATCGTTTTGCTTAATTTCTCCATCTCTGCCTTCAATTGAATCGACCTCCCTTGTTATTATTTTGAGAAAATACTCCACCTCTCCTTTTAAACTCTGCAATACTTCCCATCTTTTGTTTTTTAACTGGCGAATCTCTTCATTTAATCTATCACGTTCCAACAAGGCATTTCGCTTTGTAGCAAGATAATCCACCTTTGCCCTTTCACGAATGGTGTTTGCCTCATTCTTAGCATTTTCTATGATCTGGTTTGCCGATTGTTCGGCAACTACAAGGGCCTTTTTTAGTGAGTCTTCAATTTCCTGCATTCTGTTATTTTCATTCTTTAGTTCCTCGTTTCCCCTTTTTAATTCACCTATTTCCATGAGAAGCGACTGCATGTCGTCGGCCACTGCCTCAAGGAAGCTGTTCACTTCCACAGGGTCATAGCCCATCCACTTCCTTTTAAAACTTGCGTTTTTTATATCAACAGGTTTTATGTCCATATCTCACCTCGTTTTTAAAGTACTGTTGTTTTTTAAAAATTCGTCGGCTATTTTTATTATTTGATTTTTTTGATTCTCATTGGCAAGAATAAAAAAACCACTCAGCCTGTCCCAGAATGTGTCTTTTTCATAAGGGCTGAGTAAAATACCGTTCTTAAGTTTTCTTAATTTTTTTATTCTTGACCAGGGAACCACCTTTTTGTTAAGGGGTCTTTTTATATGAATGCCGTTATCATCTATTGTATAAGTTGTCGTAACATAGAATGGATACAGAACTATGAGTAACAGTATAAGACCGAATATCATCCAGAAGACCCCACCTGCGATATACGAAAGCGCACATGTAAGCAATATTGATACTATAAAAATTGCCAATTTACGCTTGTTCTGTGCAGGAAATACTTTGTAAGTAAATTGCTTATCCATTTCTAAGTTTTGAGGATAGTGAATTGGCCTGTGCTATGAGCTTTTCCTCATCTATTCCTTTTATGTGCCCGGATTCAACAACGACCTTTCCGTTTACAATTACTGTGTCAGCCCTGTTGTTTGAGCCCAACATTGTAAAAAAACCGTATGGGTCGTGTACACCACCTGCAAATGATATGTCTTTCAGGGAAAACATGGCAATATCCGCAGCTTTGCCCACTTCAATACTACCAAGTTCATTTCTTCCGATTACAGAGGCTCCGCCTTTTGTAGCCAGTTCGATGGCGT
>JALTEL010000209.1 GCA_027073945.1 Caldifarciminota bacterium
AAATCATATAGATAGAGTTCTTGTAATGGAAAAATCATGAAGTGGATTTTAAAAGAGCAGGACGTAAGATATCTTGAATTGTCCGATACAGGTGAAGTATTTAAAATAGTTGTTTCAACAAAAGAGACAAAGGGATTAAAAAAAGCTGTTGGATTTAAAAGCATAAAGATGCCCAGGCAGATTCATTCTTCAAAAGTATATCTTATAAATAGTTCTATTGACCCGGAGACTCTTGAGGCGGACGGCCTTATAACAAAGGAGAGGGGGCTTTTCATCGGCATAAAGGTTGCAGATTGCTATCCTGTTTTTCTGCTTGATTTTCAGACGCCTTCTTTAAGTGTTCTGCATATAGGTTGGAGAGGCGCTGCGAGCGGTATAATAGGTAATGCCATGAAGATATTGCGGGATGCAGGAGTGAATCTGCAAAAACTTGTGGCAGCAATAGGACCGGGTATATCACAAAAGCACTATGAGGTGGGAGAAGAGTTCCGCAATATAAGTGTATTTAAAGATTTTTTGCAGATTAAAAACAATAAATTATATTTAAATCTCTCTGGATACATTGAATATGAGCTTAAAAGATTTGATATTGAAAAAGTTATACCATCTCCATATTGCACTTATGAGCATGATGAACTTTTTTATTCAAAGCGTAGAGATGGGCGTATAATAGGAGAGATGTTGGCTTTTGGGAAACTAATGGAGGGTGGAACAAATCTTTCAATGTTAGAAACTTCCACTCCTATTTAATTGTAAAAATTTGCAAGGAGGAAATATGAACACAAGAGGATATTACAGATTCCCGACGATAAGCGGGGACGCTGTTGTTTTTGTTGCTGAGGATGACCTGTGGAGGGTTGATATCAAAAGCCCTGTAGCACACAGATTGACGGCAAGCCTGGGTATAATTACACTGCCCAGTTTTTCTCCCTCCGGGAAGCTTATTGCCTTTGTTAGTTCAGAGGAAGGCAGTCAGGAAGTGTATTTTATGCCGGCAGAAGGAGGAACGCCTCAAAGATTAACTTACCTTGGTGGTTCTACAGCTGTTCTCGGGTGGAGGGATGAACGCGAAATACTGTTTGCGAGCAATATAGGAAGACCATTTAGTAGAGTATTCTATATCTATACTGTTGATATAAAGACAGGACAAATAGTTGCTCTGCCATTCGGTCCTGCAAGGTCTGTGAGTTTCGGCAAAACAGGTACTGTTATTGGACGTAACACGGGAGACCCTGCTCGTTGGAAGAGGTATCGCGGAGGGACTGCCGGAGAATTGTGGATAGATGAGAAGAATTCAGGAGAGTTCCATAAACTGATAGAGCTTGCAGGTAACCTTGCTGATCCGATGTGGATTGGGAATAGGATATATTTCATATCTGACCATGAAGGTATTGGCAATATATATTCCTGTCTCCCTAACGGAAAGGACTTAAAGAGACATACCGAGCATGAGGAGTTTTACGTGAGGAATGCTGCGACTGACGGTAAAAGTATTGTTTATCATGCCGGTGCGGATATATATGTCTTTGATATAAAATCCGATAAGAGTAAGAAAATAGATATAGTATATAAAAGTCCGAGAACACAGACAAGAAGGAAATTTGTCAATGCTTCAAAATATCTTGAAGATTATCATTTATCACCCGATGGAAGTTGGATTTCTGTCGTCACAAGGGGTAAATCTTTTACAATGGGAAACTGGGAAGGCCCTGTTATAAGGCAGGGACAAAAGGAGGGCATACGTTACAGATTAACAAGATGGCTGAATGATAAAAAGCATGTAGTTCTGATAAGTGATGAGGGCGGAGAGGAGCATCTTGAAATCCATTCCGCTGTTGATACGAAAATAAGGAAGGTATTTAAAGGTCTTGATATCGGCAGAGCTTACGACATCAAAGTTTCTCCTGCCAGAGATGAAATTCTGATGAGCAATCACAGAAACGAACTTCTATGGATAAACCTGGCCTCTTCTAAAATAAAAACAATAGACCAATCGCAATTCGGTCCTATTAATGGATTTGACTGGTCACCCTGTGGAAAATGGGCGACCTACTCGTTTGCAAAGAATGATAGGGTAAGTGTGATAAAAGTATGCGAAATAGAAACGCTTAAAAGGCATGAAATAACCGAATCCATTGCAAATGATTTCCATCCAGTATTTGACCCTGATGGAAGATTTATCTATTTTATATCCAACCGCGTATTTAATCCAGTTCCAGACAGTATATATTTTGATCTCTCCTTTATTCGTGCTATGAAACTGTATGCCATAATATTGAGAAAGGACCAGAAATCTCCATTTGAGCCTGTGCCACATCCTTTTAAAGAAAATAGCAAAAAAGGAAAAAACAGAAGCAAGAGGACAAAAATAGATTTTGCAAGCATCAAACAGAGAATTGTTCCATTTCCTATTGCTGAATCTATTTATGGCAATATAATTCCTACCAGGGATAAAGTATTTTATATGGAATACCCTGTTGAGGGTATTCTAAATCGGAATGTTCTCTCAGAAGGTAATCATAAAGGTATGTTGAAGTTTTTTGACCTGTCCAAAATGGAGGAAAATACCTTTTTACAAGGTGTCTCGTCTTTTAAGCTTTCAGCGGACAGGGAAGCAGTTGCCGTCAGTATATCCAAAAAGATAAGAGTATTAAATGTGGGCAATATTCCCTCGGAGAGTGTTTTAAAAATGGAAAATGCCTCAAGAAAATCTGGGTGGCTGGACTTGAATCGCATAAAGGTACCTGTTGAGCCAGTTAGTGAATGGAAACAAATGCTAAGAGAAGCCTGGAGATTGCAGAGGGATTATTTTTGGGTTGAGGACATGTCCGGTATAAACTGGAAGCGTGTACTGAAACGATATTCTCCGCTTGTTGAAAGAGTTGCATCAAGAAGTGAATTTTCTGACCTCATATGGGAAATGCAGGGAGAACTTGGCACATCGCATGCCTATGAATTCGGTGGCGATTACAGGTTATCTCCAAATTATACCATAGGCTTTTTGGGTGCAGACCTCACATATGATAAAAGTAAAAAGGCTTTTAGAATTGAGCGCATATTAAAAGGAGATACATGGGATTTCGCAGCGCCTCCGCTTTTAAAGCCGGGATTGAATATAAAAGAAAAAATGCTTATTGTTGAGATTAATGGTCAAAAGGTTATTAAAGGAAAAAGCCCAGGACAGATGCTATTAAATCATGCAAAAGACGAGGTGCAGATAACAGTGGCGGATGAAGACGGGAAAAATCGCAGAAAAGTTTGGGTTAAAACGCTTGATTATACCGGAGAGTTATTGTTAAGATACAGAGATTGGGTAGAAAGCAATAGAGAATACGTGCATAAAAGGACAAAGGGCAAAGTGGGATATATTCATATACCGGATATGGGCGCTTTTGGGTATTCAGAATTTCACAGGTACTTTTTAACGGAAATAGAATACGATGGTATTGTGATTGATGTCAGATTCAATGGCGGAGGATATGTTTCCCAACTATTGCTCGAAAAATTGTCCAAGAAGAGGATTGGATACGACTTAACCAGATGGATGGGATATACGCCATATCCTTCGGAATCCGTGAAGGGGCCCATAATCGCTATTACCAACGAATACGCAGGTTCGGATGGAGATATATTCAGCCACTCGTTCAAGCTGATGAAACTGGGGAAACTTGTTGGAAGGAGAACATGGGGAGGGGTTATCGGTATATGGCCGAGAAACTGGCTGGCTGATGGAACCGTCACTACGCAACCTGAGTTTTCCTTCTGGTTTAAAGATGTCGGTTGGGGTGTTGAAAACTATGGTACAGAACCTGATATAGAAGTAGATATTACTCCACAGGATTATGTAAAGGGTAAGGATACTCAGCTTGACCGAGCCATAAGAGAGATTTTGCATGAACTTAAGGAGAATCCTCCGTTCGTTCCTAAATTCGGGAAAAGACCAAAGCTATCACTCCCGAGTCTTGATGAAGAAAAAGAATAGAATTTTTATTTATAGTTGAGTGTGTATCAATAACTAAAATTCATGTCTGTCTGATATGGATTCTCTCAGTGTGAATCCATCTTGAAATGATATATCAGAACCTCTTGGAATACCGTAGGATATTCTGGTTAGCCTCACACCTGTATCTTTGAGTAAGTCTTTGATATAATAAGATGTTGTCTCTCCTTCCACTGAGGGAGAAATTGCGAGAATTATCTCTTTTACATGCTCTTTCTTTACTCTATCCACAAGGTCATGGATGTGCAATTTGTCAGGGGTTATATCTGTAATAGGGGAAATTAACCCGCCTATTACATGATAACGAAATTTCCCGGGCAATATTTCATCAAGCAAAAAAATGTCCTGAGGTTTTTCCACAACACATATGACATTTTCTCTTTTAGTATCCTTGCAAATAGGGCAAATATCCTCCTGTGAAAAGCCATGGCATATTTTGCAGAATTTGGCGTTTTCTTGTGCATCATTGAGACCTTCAATTACTTCCTTTAGCGCTTCTCTGTGAGAAAGCAGGTAAAAACTAATTCTTTCTGCGCTCTTTTGTCCTATGGATGGCAGTTTCTTGAGGCTATCTATAAGATGCTCAAGATAGGAGATTTTGAACATCGCCGGAGGCACCCCCTGTGTAAGCTTTTGTCATTCTGGCAACTTCTTTGTCCATCCTGTCCCTCGCTTTTTCAAAAGCCTCCATAATCTGCTTTTCCATGTCTTTTTTGTCACCCCTTTCTATGAGTTCCTGCTCAATGGATATGGATTTTAACCTATTTTCACCGTTTATGGTTATTTTGACCTCTCCCTTTTTGGATGACTCTTCCACTGTAATTTTTTTAAGTTCTTTCTGCATTTTTTTCATTGCAGCCTGCAATTTTTGAGCTTCTTTCATCATTTTAAATATGTCCATTATCTACCTCCTTTAGACCAAATTCATCTATCAATTTTTTTATTTTATCTTCGTATTTTACACCTTCCAGTGCGTGTCCTTCATGTGTTACAGGTGCGGATAACGAAGAAATAACGATTTTCGGGACATTCACGAATCTCAAGAGATTATAATCGAAAAACACTCTTGGGTGTCTGGAATTTTTCAGTATATATTCCATATCCTCGGCAATTTTGAGAAAGTACATAATCTCATAGACGGAAAAGGTATCCGCAAATTTGTGCATAATATTGGGCTCTTCTTTGAGCTTTGCCCTGAGTAAAAGATGTATATGCTCAACAAGACCATTGTAGAAGTCATGAAGGCTGTAACCCTGCATAATTATATTATCAAGCAGTGTAATGGCTTCTTGATTTTTACCATCTCTTGCATAAGCGAATATGTTGACAAATATTTCATCTTCCAGTATACCCAAAATTTCACGGAGTGAATTCAACTTTATAATTCCGTTGGAATATATATATGCCTGTTCAAGAAGGGTTATGGCATCCCGCATACTTCCTCCCGAGGCCTTGTATATAAGTTCTAAACTACCATTTTCATATTCAATTTGCTCTTGCTTGCATATATACTCCAATCTATTGATGATTTCATTTTTTAAAAGGGGCTTAAAGTCAAACTTTTGTGTTCTTGATAAAACGGTATCGGGTATTTTTCTGACTTCGGTTGTGGCGAAGATAAAAACAACGTTGGGAGGGGGCTCTTCCAGTGTTTTTAAAAGCGCATTAAAAGCCTCATGTGTTAACATGTGAACTTCGTCTATTATAATCACTTTATATCGTGCTTTTACAGGAACGAACCGCACATTCTCTCTAAGTTCTCTTATTTGGTCTATGCCTCTATTGGATGCCCCGTCGATTTCAAGTACGTCCATGCTTTTGCCGGACTCAATTTCCCTGCATATTGAGCATACGCCACAAGGATCTTGTGTTATGCCTTTTTCACAGTTCAGCCCCTTTGCGAATATCCTTGCAACAGTAGTTTTCCCAACACCTTTTTGTCCTGTAAAAAGGTATGCACTGGATATTCTCTTTGAGCGGAGTGCATTTTTCAAAGTGGTAGTGACATGCAACTGCCCGACCACATCGTCAAAAGTTTTTGGCCTATACTTAACCGGAAGATTCACATTTAAATTATAAAGCCGTGCTTATGGACTATCAAATTAATGCCCCAGCTCGAGCTGGAATATCTTTATTTAATAATCCCAACGATATTTATACGAAAATGCATAATTTCGTTTCCTGGCCTATTTTGCTATTACGAACCTTTTTGTTAGCTTTGCGTTATCATACTCCACTTGCAGGAAGTACACGCCATTTTTGTACTTTTTGATATTCTCTGTAAATCTGTTAAGCCCTGAAGAAACGTGCTCCTGGGTCATTTCCTTTATGACTCTGCCTGCGCCATCATAGATTGAAAGCTTTATATGTCCAGGATGCGTTACCATACAGGCAAACTTAAGAGCTTTATGACCTATAATGCTGAAATCAATTATTCTAAAACTGCAGTTAGAATTTCTCTGGGTGCCAATCCCGGCAAGTTCTGAAAGGGATATCTTTGCTCCCTGTAATATTTTGTGGGTCTCATCTGACTGCAAAAAGGCTACAAATGCCAGGCTGTCTTCATCAAAATGAGCAGTATCAAGGGTGAATGGCACATTTACCCCGACCACCTCTCCTAAGCTATGGTAGTTAATTGTTGTCCCATTTACATCAGGATACATTTTTCTGAATACCTGATAGAAAACTGTCTGACCGTTAGAAGCGTTATATTGCAATCCGTTCTCGACAAGGGCAACCCTGAGACGCAACAATGTATCCGTAGGTTCTCCGGTAAATTTGAGTGTGATTGAAAGTTCTCCTCCACCTCCAATATCATCATAGCTTCCGGCTATTGACATTGCAACCGGCGACTTTTTGTTCATTTCACTTTCCAGCATCCCTCTCCATTCATCTTTGTTGATTTTGCCATCCACAATACCATCAATGTGAAAATGCGGTGCATAGTCTGCCCCATAATAATTTACACGTGCTGTATTTCCGCTGACATTGTACTGGTAAAACGGGTCAGTGTTAGATGGCCACCAACAGTGGTATCTTATAAGGGCGAGCTTATTGGGGTAATCGGGAAAAATATTATCAAGGCTATCATTTGCTGGTTTACATGGGTCACATCCCGCATTTGTTGTGAGTTCCCCAACTACAATCCTGTTAGAATAGTAAAATCTTGACTTTATTCTTGCACTGTCATTGAGAGTAAAACCGTCTCCGGGATACTGCGTATAAAAAAGAAAATCATAATAATACCCCGAATCGGGTGTGAATTGTTTGAAAATCACCGTATCCACGTTACCGGAGGCCAGAGATGTAATGTGCATGGAATCTCTATATACGGAATTTCCGTTATGCGCTGCTTCGGCAAATACGTAAAAATCGGTGAGTGTTGATGTCCCTTCGGATGATACAATCACTGAAGGTTGGATACTATGAACCGAATCATACTCATAGGGCACGAGAACTTCTTTGAGGGCGGCATCATAAGGGGGAACTTCACCCAGTACTATCTCGTCAATTCCCATATTTGACCCACCGTAGTCCGATACACCCTCAAATTTTATCTCAATTGTATCACCAATATATGCAGTTAGATTGTACGAGTGCTGGGTCCATATGTCAACGTTTCCTTTAAGCACATCCAGAACAGACCAGTCAGCTCCATTGTCCACGGAGATAAAAACTATTACTGAGTCCCCGTTCCCATAACCTGTTTCATCAGTATGATTCCAGAAATAAAAGCTCAGCAGAGGATTAGTGGCCGAGGAAAGGTCAATAGGAATAGATACCATGTCCCCGGACACCCCACTGGAATAATCCCACGTATCAAATTCCGCTGCATGCTGACCCTCCGCACCTGTCTGTGGGCTTATGTAATCGGCCGAAATAACAGGAGACTGAAGCCATGCCCCGTTGCCGCTTTGAGGGGATAAGGAAAAACTCGCTGGGGGCCAGTTTTCAAAGCTCTCTTTTGCGTAAGAAGCTTTGGATGATTTTTGAGATATTAGAAATTTTTTGTGTTGTGCCGCGTTTGCCGGGTTTACACACGAGAATTTTGCGAGTATGAGTAATAAAACAAACATACAAACCTCCCTTTTGACTTATATTATAAGGTATACAAATTGAATTGTCAAATTGTTGGTGTAGCTTGAGTATAGCTGATACGAGAGTGATAAAACAGTGAGAGCCAGGTGGATATTAATAAAAAAGATATTAAGGCAATGAAGTGCCACTATTTTAAGCGGATTCTTTAGAGAAGATATTTATTACTTGACAGTTCGGATGAAAAAGCGTATAATTATGACTGAACAGTCAGTCAGGAGGTAAGAATGGAACAGGAAAAAAGAGAAATGATAATTGATGCAGCGAAAAGAGTTGTTTCTGAAAAAGGGTTTTCCAGGGCAACGCTGGATGAAATAGCCCAGCTTGCCGGAGTTGCCAAAGGCACTATATATCTGTACTTTGATTCAAAAGAAGACCTTTTTTCTTCCCTTGTCTTGGTAATGCATGATAGACTGGTCACAAGACTGAAGAAAGCGACAGAGAACTTGAGTGGCGCATGGGAAAAAGTCAAGGGAATAACCTATGCATTTATTGATTTTATGGAAAAAAATAGAGATGTATATCTAAGTATGGTTTTCGAGGCGCCATCTCTGAAAAACAAAAAAATAGCGGGAGCAATGCATGAAAAACTGAATATAATACATGGGCTTGTTTTGAATATTATTGAGGATGGTAGACAAACAGGCGTTTTTTATGATGATACATGCTCTGAAATTCAGGCTGCTCTGATTGAAGGCACAATAAACAAAGCTATTTTTTACAGAATAGTGCACGGAAAAAACATGAGCCTGTATGATATTTACGATGACATTGTGTATATCATACAGAGAGCTTTAAAAAAATGAAGGAGGCTTGAAATGTGGCTAATATTATCAATTCTGCTATTTACGCAAGATACACTGTATATAAGTGAGAACAGGGCTTGTGAAATGGCAATAAAGAACAGCCCTCTCCTGAGGGCGCAGTTATATTCAACCAGAGCATCGCATTATAAAGTAAATGAGTCAAAAGCCTCTTTTCTGCCGGCTATATCACTACAAAGTACTTACACGAGATTGTCTCTCGAGCAAAAAATGCAGTCTTTTGTGATGGACAGCCTTGTTATG
>JALTEL010000210.1 GCA_027073945.1 Caldifarciminota bacterium
ATGCAGTGCGTGTATTTGACCTTATATATGTCATCACAGGTGGAGGCCCTGGTGGCAGTACAACTTCACTTTCACTTTACAGTTATAACTTTTTTCTCTTAGGAGATTTCGGATACGGTGCCGCAGGCTCTGTTGTATTATTCCTCATAGCTTTTCTTATTACTGCCTTTTATTTGAAGGCCGGAAAATTTGAGGAAGCACTCACATGAATGAAAACACTCAGAAAAAAGCACTTCTTTTCACAGGTATAGTGTTCCTCGTTGTTTTTTGTCTGTTTCCCATTGTCTGGATGCTGGTGGTTTCGTTTAGCAAATCTCCTTCTTTTTTGGTTAAAGGGCATTTTTCTTTTACATTACAGAATTATGCGGATATTTTGCGCATTAAGTCCATGCATTTTATGGATTATCTGCGAAATAGTTTTATTGTGGCAATTGTGTCTGCCGCTTTTACTACATTAATAGCATCTTTTGCAGCCTATGCCGTGTCAAGGATAAATTTTAAAGGCAGAGCGGTTCTCATAATCACCGTACTTGCACTTTCAATGTTTCCGGGTATAAGTATGGTAGGTTATCTGTATAAAATAATGAACAGTTTGCACTGGATAAATACCTATTACGCACTTATTCTGCCGTATATTGCCTTTAGCCTGCCACTGGCTTTATGGATGTTACTTTCCTATTTTTCTCAGGTTCCGACGGATATTGATCAGGCTGCTCAGGTGGACGGGGCTTCGAGGTTGCAGATACTCACGAGGATAATTATTCCCGTTTCTCTGCCGGGTGTGCTTTCAACTGTTCTTTTGATGTTTATGTTTTCTTTTAACGAGTTTTTGTTCGCTCTTATGCTCACCACGGATTTCAGGGCCAGGACGATTCCGGTGGGTATAGCATTGTTTGAAGGGCTGCACGGGGAAACTCCGTGGGGTTATATCATGGCAGGCTCAGCTCTGGCTGCTGCCCCTGTTATGGTAATAGCCCTGTTTTTCCAGCGTTATATTATACAGGGTATTACAAAAGGTGCTGTGAAAAGTTAAATGTTTTATTTTAAGAAGGCAAAGGGGGTAAATTATGATGCATAATATCGAGTCATACAGGGAAATTGTAGGAGATAGAGTTATTGCGGATATATACAGACATGCGAGGAAATTGTATGGCAAAAGGCTTATTCATATCAATTCCACATATCAGGGCGGGGGAGTTGCGGAAATGCTTTCGTCAATTGTTCCTCTATTCAATGATGTCGGAATAGAAACAGACTGGAGAATATTTTTTGGGAACCCCGATTTTTTCAGTGTCACCAAAAAGTTCCATAATGCTCTTCAGGGAGAGCACATAAATCTCACCTCTATGAAAAAAAACCTGTATACCGAAACCAATGCGAGTTTTTCTCTGTATGCTCATATAAACCAGGATGTAGTTATTATCCATGACCCTCAGCCGCTTCCTCTTATAAAATTTTACAGCAAGAGGCAGCCGTGGATATGGAGATGCCATATTGACCTTTCCAATCCCAATCCTTCTCTATGGTCTTATTTGAAGACTTTTATATTGCGTTATGATATGGTTATAATTTCAAATGAAAACTACAGGAAAGCAGACCTTCCGGTGGAGCAAAGAGTAATTCATCCATCAATAGACCCGCTGTCTCCCAAAAACAAAGACGTGGAAAAGGCTGTAATGGCGAAATATCTGAGAAAATTCAATATACCCACTGACAAACCTCTTATCACACAGATTTCCAGATTTGACAAATGGAAGGACCCGGAAGGAGTTGTGGAGGTATTCAGGAAAGTAAAAGAAAAAATTGATTCAAGGCTTGTTTTGTGCGGAAGCATGGCAACAGATGATCCGGAGGGCATGATTATATATGAGAAGGTGAAGAGAAAGGCAAACGACCTTCTTAAAAACGGGGATATTATTTTGATAACAAAAGAGAGCAATATTCTTATAAATGTCTTGCAGAGAGTATCTTCTGTTATTGTACAGAAATCCCTGAGAGAGGGATTCGGCCTTGTTGTTACCGAAGCATTATGGAAAGGCCGTCCTGTTGTGGCTTCTAATGTAGGCGGAATACCCCTGCAGATTGAGGATGGAGTTAATGGATTTCTCGTTAAACCCGATGATACGGATGCATTCGTGCAAAAGATCCTGATGCTTTTAAAAGACAGAAAACTTGCCGAGGAATTTGGTAAGAAAGGAAGGGAAATTGTAAGAGATAGGTTCCTTGTAACAAGACATTTGCTTGACTACTTGAAATTACTGAATGAGATACTTGTGTAAATTAACGTAATACTTTATGATAGTGACTGATAATGCATAAAAAGTTAAAAATGGTATGACCACAAGTTTCATGAATTATCTATATCCTATCCCGGCAGAGTTAAGCATTTAGTGCTGATTTGTAAAGCATTTATTTGTTGAAAATTCGTCCGAAATGATTTAAAATTTTAAAAGCAATAGTGAAAAATGTTTTTTGTATTGGTATTTTTGCTTAATATGATGCAATCACCCTACTTTTGTAAGGCTGTCTCAGGGAATAACATTGTAATACGAGACAGGGCTGGATATCATATTTATCTGTATAACATGGGCACAAAAATACTGAGCCCTGTGGACTCTGGACATGGTGTTGGGCAGTATGTTCATGCTTACCGGGATTTAATCGCATACAAGAAAGTTGTTAACGGCTATCAGAAAGGTTATATTTACAATCTGAAAACAAAGAAAAAGGTCCTTGTTTACAATTTAAGTCAGGGAGGACAGATAGGTTTTTTTGAAAAC
>JALTEL010000211.1 GCA_027073945.1 Caldifarciminota bacterium
CTGAATTTCGGTTTTGTTCTCCGGAACACGGAGGTATCGACGCCGTTGTGGATGGGCGTTATTTTGCTTTTGTCTATGCCGTAGGTTCCCATCTCTTCCCTTACCGCCTCGCTCACCGATATTATGCGGTCCACGCTCCCGAGCAGGTGTTTCCCCCTCAGGCTGTCGTATGTGAGGCCGAGAAGGCTGGTCAGCGGGTCAATTCCCGTGGGTTTTCCGTTATGCAGGGTCAGCACGGTCCTTATGCCGTTCTTTTTTCCGAAGTATACGGCCTTGTTGAAGGAGGGGAACCACCGTCCGTGAATGTTTATGAAATCGAAGTTGTATTTCTTGTGCAGGTGTTCAATGGCCGGATAAACCTCCTTGCATATGGGATACGGGGGGGGATAAATATGCGGGAGTTTCAGCAGCCGGGCATCCAGCCGGTGAATCTTCACGCCGTCAATCTCCTCGTATTCGGGCGTGTCCTCAAGGCGAGAGGTTATAACAACCACATTGTGTTTCTTGGCCAGCCTCCTGCTCAGCTCGTACATGTGTTTCTCGCTACCGCCGATATACGGATGGTAGAAGGCATTCACCATGGCCAGAGTCCAGCTCATGATTCCCGTATATTGGCCGTTTATAAAAGGTTTCTGCATGGGGAATTTGGTTCTCCTTGAATTACTTTTCTTCTACGAGTTTTTCCCCAAAGATTTCTTTTAGTTCTGGCAAAGGCGGAAGGGCATTCACACCAAGAGAGTAACTTTTTGTTTTTCCTTTACGAAGGAATTGAATTTTCATTGTTTTTGAATTGTAAGACGCCCGAACTATCTCTTTGAAGAGGACTTTCCTTCCGGCCACCACTATCATATCGTTGTATATCTGCACCCCTTTTTGCTCTTGAATATATGGCCATGCTAAAACAAATAAAGCAATTGACAGCATGATTTGCAAAAACAAGCGTGTTTTATCCTCGAAGTTTGGGAGATACAGAGCGAAAAGAACAAGAATCCAAGCAATTATCGCTGCCATTATGGCATATCTTTGAGAAAGCAGATATTTTCTCACAGTGTCATTATCCTTTGAGTCATAGATTGGCTGTCTTTTTTTCATTGTTAGTCACCTCGCTGAAAATAAAGAATAGCTGATGACAAACTCACCCCAAAGAAAGCAGAGGCCGTGACATTCTGGCCATCATAGAGGTCATCCCCGTCCGTGTCGTTATTCGTGGGGGATAGGCCGCCGTATAACTCAAACTCAAAAGGGGCGAGGTGGCCGGAATGGCGGGGGGATTTCGTGATGGTGGTCATATTAATTATCTTCTCCTTCTATTCTCGTTCTCAATTTTTCCGCCAGTTTTTCATGGCACTCGCCCATTTTAATTTCTTTGTATTGTTTGTTTCCATCTTCTGTCTCCAAATATTGTATGTTGATGGAAACGAAAAGCCGAGAAAGAACGGCGTCGCCCGCCTTCGAAAAGTTTATATTCTCTATTTTTGACATTTTAAGGCATTTTTTCTGCGTTGGGTGCAGCCGTCCGAATCCTTTGTATTCAAAACAGATATTATCTGATGATATCCCGACTCGATTGGGGGTGTGCAAAAGATATCTGAGAAACGAAACAACGCCCAGTAAAGAGCCAAAGATAACGATTAGTGTTATCAATATGTTTTTTTGCCAAGATTCAATAAACAGAATATCAACTAATGCGATACACAAAAAAAAGACTGTAAAAGCATAGAAGTTAAACCGATATGTTTTGTTTGTGTACCATTTCATCTCGTCTTTTTTCATCATTATGACTCCTCCTCATCTACTTAAATATAATGCGATTACAGATAATATTATGCCTATTCCTGCAATAAGTTTATAGCCGCCAGGAGAAGCGAATATGCCAATCACAGACAATGCCAAACTCCAGAATGCAAGAAAGAGGGAGAGATCTTCAAACATTATTTTCTGTTCAGGAGTAAGTAAAAGATCAAAACCTGAGGCTGCGTAAGTTATGAGCGCAAACACAGAAACAATAAATCCTAGGGAACCTACAAAAGCTGGTGATTTCAGAGACAAGCTAAAGGGAAGAATAGCTGTATAAATAAGTGAAATCATGGCAATAATCAATGATAGGAGATAATTGTCTGTGCTGTCTTCGTTGTTAATGTTTTGAGTTGTTCCTACAGCAGACATCAAGGTTGTTGTATCAGAATTTTTCTTTTCACTCCACACATATGATTTCCACATCTCTATTATTAGAAACATTGTAAAGCTTGAACCCTGATTGTTTCCTCCGACATCGCCGGTTTCTTCTATACCCATCATTCCTTTCAACTGGTCCATTATAATTCCCATGACCATACCCAGAAGGAAACCAAACGCCGTTAAATATGGTGTTACCACCGTAAATATTACAACAAGTGCAATCGAGAAGACCATTAAAAGTTCGAAGAAATCTCCAAACAGTTGAGTTAACACTTCACTTGCCGTAGCATTGGCATCAAAAGAGTCACCTGAGCCTCTGGCATCTTTAAACTCATCTAAACCCGCAGAGAGAGTATCTGCAATATTTTGTAGCCAATTTGCGATTGCGTTTTTTATCGGCTCTAGCACTGCATTCATTATCTTGTTAATCTGCTCCAGCACCCAATCTATGAGCCAATTCACCGCATCCCCCACAGCCTTCGCCGCCGCCTCGAACGCTCCGACCACTGCGTCCCATATATCGGCCAGCGTGTCCAGCACACCGCCGTAAACTCCGTTTATCTTCTTCTCGAAGTACACGGTATTCCCGGCCGCATCGGCGG
>JALTEL010000212.1 GCA_027073945.1 Caldifarciminota bacterium
GGAACATCCGCTATCTCCTGATATCTCGGCCTTTTCTCCTTCTCCTCGAAGTCCCGGATAACAGTATCATATCCCTTCACATCCCCTTTAACCGGAATTATGACGAAGTCTCCGTCTCTGGCTATTTTGAGCGCTCCATCTATCAAATCCTCATCGGACAGCCTTCTGCGGAGCGCTTCCGCCTCGTTCTTCTTCACCTTTATGCCAGTGGATTTCAATGATATCACCGAATATGTGAAATCAGCAAGAGGAGAAGGGTATTAAAGGTTGCCTTGGAAAATGTTGCGATGCGAAAGAGTTTTAATATCATGCGACATGCACGTGCAATGACAGGAAGAATGACGGGATTTCGCAATAAGTCAGAGACGGAGGAATATACGAGTTTTGGATATTCCATATTATATTGCATTCCGAACCACGCTATTTCCTTGAAGAAAAAATCTACAAAAAGTGTAAATGGAAAGAAACTAGTTAGCGACAAATGTATGTATGGGGAGAGATAGATGGATAGCGAGGAGGCATCCCATCTAGATGAATCCCCAGATAATGAGGTTGGATTAATTATGGAAAATAAGATCATCTTTGGACCAAATCTGTTAAAACGTTTCATTGACCTTATCCCAGAAGAAGAGAGATATTATGGTCATGAAATGGTACTCCATATAGTTTCTTGCTATTTTTCACCAGATACAATAAATATTCTGCCTGAGAAATTGATTGATAAAACGGTTGTATATTTCGACGTCAAAGGTTTACAATCTCCCATTCCCCCTGAGTCTACATATTCATACTTCGGGATTGAAGAACATGACCAATTGTTTCATCCAAAAATATATTATTTTGATGGAAAAAATCCTATTCTTTTACTTTGTTCATCCAATTTCACTCTTGCAAGCTTAAAGAACTTAGAAGCCGGATACATCTTCCGTGGAAAAGAAGCAAAAAGATTATGGGATGGCTTTTCTTCTGAGCTTAAGAAATTGAGTAAGATAAGCGGTCGTGATAAGTTGAACTCAATGGCTCAAGAAAAATTAAATGTCGAGTCCACTAATCTATGGATACATCAAGACCAAGCTGTAGCTATATTTCTTGAGAAAAAATATGGTATCCTAGAAATGGCTACAGGAACAGGCAAAACAAGGACTGCTATAAAAATATTAAACGCACTGGTCTCAGAAGAAAAAATTGATGGCGCAATCATTACCAGTTTTGGAACAGACCTTCTAGACCAATGGCATAAAGAGATTTTACTCGGTATGACGTCGTCTAATATTGCAGTATATAGACAATATGAGAAATATAAAGAGCTGTCTACTTTTATAGTCCATCCAGAGCAATCCGTTTTACTCATCTCAAAAGATTTCCTACCTGAACTTGTAGATAGAAAAGATACACAAATGATCTCTAAAAAACTGTTAATATGTGATGAAGTACATCATATGGGGGCAAATCAAACTCGTCTCGAGCTAGATGGAAAACTGACGTTTTTCCCCTATCGGTTGGGTCTAAGTGCTACACCAGAACGAGAATATGACGAGTCGGGCAACAAATTTGTTGAAAAACAAATTGGTCCAGTGATCTTTAGATTTGGCTTAAAAGATGCTATAGAGCGAGGCATATTATGTGAATTTGATTATGTGGCTTTAAAATATGAACTAAATGATGAAGATAAAAACCGAATGAAAGAGGCATATGCTAGATATCATAGTGCCGTGAAAACAAACCCCAACATTGGAAAAGAGAAACTCTTCATTGAGTTAGCAAGAGTAAAAAAACTCTCCCTCGCAAAAATTCCGATATTTGAAAAATATTTAAGCGAACATCCCGAGGTCCTTGAGCGGACCATAATTTTTGTTGAAACAATGGAATACGGCCATGCCATACAAGATGTCGTCATTAATTATCAGAAAAATTATCATACATATTATGGCGAAGATGATAGAGAGAATCTAACCCTTTTTGCAAATAACAAACTTCAATGTTTGATTACCTGCAAGAGAATATCTGAAGGAATAGACATCCACTCAGTTAATAATGTAATCCTCTTCTCAACTAGTCGTGCAAAACTGGAAACGATACAAAGAATAGGTAGATGCCTTAGAAAAGATCCTAAAAACCCCTCTAAAAGAGCAAAGGTTATAGATTTCGTCATAGCATCAGAACTCGAAGAGCCATATGAGGAGTCAAACGAAGATTATGAACCTTCAGACCTATATCGATACACATGGTTGTCGGAATTATCGCACGTAAGGAGGAAAGAAAATGGTTGAGTTACACCCCATCGTGAAAAAAGAACTCTCTAAGGTGATAGCACAATATAATCAAAAGCACATGGAAGTCCAATTGAGAAAGCTGTTTGAAAATGTATTAAGAGAGAATTATGATGTCACAGATATTACACTATTGATTGATAATGTTCGACTTCCCGAAACAGAAGGGGGTGATCAAGAATGAATCTGAATCTCCTAGAGTTTCGATATAAAAACATCCGAGAGATAAAAGACCTTACAGTATCACTAACAAAAGAGAATAATAACTATCCCTATAAAAACACTCTCATCCAAATGCCTAATGGAACGGGCAAAACCACGACTATGAAATTAATTAGATATGCACTTGATGGAAGTGCAGTTAATGCAGATAAAGAAGAAATTCTATCTTTCAAACCTCTCTTCCCCACATCTGAAACTTCTGGTGAGTTTGAAGTTAAACTTCTTCTTGATGGTGAAGTAATGTACTCCACAATGATATTCGATTTTGAATCCGGTGAGGTAAGATATTTCACAACAAGGACCAAATTAGGGGGGAAAACATCAGGACATAATCTCGGACCCGAAGCGAATTCCATTTTGACTCCTGATTTTGTACAATTATTTGTTTTTGATGGAGAAGTCGCAGAAGCTATAAAGGATATCAAAAAGAATGAAGCGGAGAGGGCTATTAAAACTCTTTTTTATTTGGATAAGATATCTTCTATTAACAACAGGATTGATGAAATTGTGAAAACAAGACAACAGACTGCGCAAAATACTGGAGTGAAAACAAGACAGGGGATTAAAGCTCTTCAGACTCAACTGGAGAATGCAAGAAAAATTCAAAGGGATTTACAACAACATCGTACAGAATTAAAAAAGAGCATATCCGAAAATCAAGGACATGTAAAACGACTTAATAGTAGATTGGAAGAACTTGGTAAAAAAGATGAAGCTCTTAGGAATAAGATAGAAATTACTAACAATACCCTCATAAAGTTAGAAGATGAGTTAAAGGCCAATGCCGACAAGATTCTTAGCATATCTAGAGATCCCATAAATCTACACGATGTTATTGCAGAGAGATTGAGGCACATTGGGAGTATAATGACCGAAATGCGGTTGCCCAGAACTACCTCAAAGGAATTTTTTGACTTACTTATAGAACAAGATGAGTGCATTTGTGGAAGGAAACTTGAAGAGGAACACAAAGAAATAATACGAAATAAAGTTAAAGATTTCTTAACAGAAGATGAGATTGGTGTAATAAATGCCCTAAAACAAACTTTAAGAAGCATCCCTGAAGAAACAAACAAAGTTCACGTTTTTATTGAAAAAGCTCTTTCTCTTCAGAGAGATATACAAGAGCAACGAACTGCATATGACCGCCTGATCGCAAAAAGAAATCAAGATATTGACCAGAAACTTTTAGATGAGTTGGAAAATAATTTAGATAGGTGCAAAGAAGCCAAAAAAGATGCAGAAGAGCAACTACGACTATTAACACTCGAGGATACCAGCGAACTTAAAATTTATGGTATGACTTGGGAAGACAATTTACATCTTTGTAAATTGCACATCGAAGATCTCGAGAGTAAAATACAAGAAGCTTCGGGCACTGTGGAATTTTCTGTGAAAGGCAAATTATTGCAGGAGATAATCAACACCATTATTTCAAATTCTCTATATGGCTTGAAAGAAGAAATCAAAAATAAAACTAATGAAAAAATAATTAAAATTCTCAAGCAAGAAGATATACTAATTGAGGACATTTCTCATTCTCTTATAATAAAAAGCCGAAGAAATGTAAGTGAGGGGCAAAAACTCTCAATTGCCTATTCATTCTTGTCTTCATTATTTGAGCAGTCTTATCACAGCCTACCATTTATTGTTGATAGCCCAGCGGTTTCAATTGACCTTTCCGTCCGAAGAGAGGTCTCTGAACTCATCCCTCCTCTTTTTAAGCAGTTTGTCGTTTTTGTAATTTCAAGTGAAAGGAAAAATTTCGGAGAGACCTTTTATGGTCAAGATAACACACAACTATTAACAATATACAAAGATAAAGACCATCCTGGTCAAATGCATGTAAACGACACCCAAGAGTTTTTTGACACGTTTCAATCTGAAACCGAAGAAGGGGGTGAGCTATAATGGGATTTGAACTATCAGACGGAGCACAAACTTATTATAAGCAGATAAATCAAAGAAGTAAAAGTGGGAAGTTCGGGATCCAGTTTGATTTCTATTACTTATGCTGTATTCTTGGTATGCTTAAAGGAAAATTCCCTCAACTAGGGTCTGGAAATGAAATCACTCGGACATTCCCGACAGAATATTATAAACAACGATATCATATTATCGGGTTGTTAATTGATGCAGAAATTAGAAGGACTGGATTAGACCCAGAAAATAGAGATAATTTAGAAAAGTTTATGTTAAAATTGGTTTCTATGGAAAGCTCCACACATTTGAGTGCCGAAGGTGAGAAATACTTGAATCGTTATGCTGAAGGAGGTTATCAACTGATAGTTGAAGAAATTGGTATAATAGACGACTACACTTCATTCATGATAAAATATCACAGCTTGCTTAAATTTGACTGATAACAAAAACCCTACTCTCTCATCCTATGTCAAAAGGTATAAATAGAATTGGTATATTGTGTGCCTAAAATGTGTCTGAGGTGTGTCGTTTGAGCAGTAAAAAGCGTGTTCAAGTTGCCTTTACGTCAGGTCAATGGAGTTTGATTGAAAAGCTTAGAGGAGAAATGGGCGATACTGATGCTGATATCATTCGTAATATCGTCATTGCGTGGCTTAGTGAGAAATCGTTCATTTCCTCTACTGTGAAGAATAAGCCAGAATATAACTCAATAGACTCAGAAGGGGGTAAATAAGATTATCGATTATTCAAGGATAATGGAAGAGATGAAAAACCTATATCTTAGTGATAGACGCCCATGGATTATTGGATTTAGCGGCGGAAAGGATTCTACATGTGTCGTCCAAATGGTCTATAATATGCTCTTACAACTGGAGCCGAAAGAGCGAAAAAAGACTGTGCACATCGTCTCATCGAACACCTTGGTAGAGTCTCCCCTAATTGACGAAAGGATAACTAGGACGCTGGAAAGTATTGCTCGATCTGCAAAGAGGGACAAATTGCCTATCGTTGTAAAAAGGGTAAAACCCGAACTCGACGAAACATTTTGGGTTAATCTTATAGGTCGGGGTTATCCTTCTCCAAACAGATGGTTCCGCTGGTGCACAGATCGGCTGAAGATAAAACCTACAACCAAATACATTTTAGAGCAAGTAAAAGAAAACGGCGAGGTAATAATCCTCTTGGGCGCTAGGAAGTCAGAAAGTGGCTCTAGAGCTCAGACGATGGGAAAATACGAGATAAAGGACTTTAAACTAAGAAAACATGCCACCATCCCTGGTGCTTATGTATATACACCAATTGAAGATCTCTCATATAGAGATGTGTGGACATATTTATTAGCAACAAAAAAAGCCCCGTGGGGCGATACACACAACGACTTAAGGTTCTTATACAAAAGAATTACACAGGAATGTCCACTTGTTGTAGATGAATCTACACCTCCTTGTGGAGGTAGTAGATTTGGGTGTTGGGTTTGCACAGTTGTTGAAGAGGATAAATCACTAACTGCACTGATTGAAGATGGAGAAACTTGGCTACAACCTCTGCTAGATTTTAGGAATAAGCTAAAAGAAATTCGAGACAATCCAAAATATAGAGAGGATGTAAGAAAAGTAGATAAAAAGAAAAAAGCGAGGGCCGAGAAAAGAGGTAAAATTTTTGATGCACCAGAGCATCGCGGTCATAAGATTCTCGGGCCGTTTAAATTCTCAACAAGACATGAACTGTTAAGGGACTTGATCAAACTACAAAAAGAAATGAAAGAGCGAGAAATCACTCTAATAACTCCCGAGGAAATCAAAGCCATTGAAACTATCTGGATTTATGAAGGGGATAACATCTCATCAATTGCGGATGTTATCGGTGTTTCTGAATACAGCAACATCCCCACAGAACCTTATACTAACGGTTTTTCAAAGGTAAAATCCGAATGCCTTCAAAAAGCATGTCAAAAAAACAGAGTACCACTAGAGTTGATAGAGCGACTTCTTCTCGTAGAAAAAGACCTGTCCAACTTATCAAGAAGAAGTGGGATATACGATAGATTAGAAAAGATTCTTGACGAGTATCTACTCAATGGAGCTAAACCATGATAATCAAACAATTGACAGTATGTAATTTCAAAAATTTCCAAGGGACTCACTCCATAGAGCTAGATGTAGATCAGAATAATGCTAAAAACATCATACTAATTGGAGGGGCCAATGGCTCCGGTAAAACCACCCTTCTCGAAGCAGTTCGACTCTGCTTATTTGGACGAAAAGCAATAGACCCTTCGCTCCCTAACAGAGAATATGAACAGTTCATCATATCTATAAAAAATAAGAGAGCCACAAAAAAGAGAGATCACAGTTTTTTCGTTCAGCTTGATATCGATCTAGAAACAAACCCGGGTGGTTTCCCTCTAACAATAAAAAGGTCGTGGGACATTAAGAAAAAAAGGGTAATAGAGAACTTTCGCTTATTGCATAGAGGAGAGCCGTTGGAATACATACCAGAGGAGTACTGGGAAGATTACATACTTTCACTTATTCCTCTCCACGTATCAGATTTTTTCTTCTTTGATGGGGAGAAAGTGAAGTCATTAGCTGTAGGTGACCAAGCAGACAAAATCCTCCGAGAATCCATCAAAGACTTAGTAGGTTTAAACCTGTATGAATCTCTATCTCGTGATTTAACCGCTTTAAAGAGCAAAATAGCCAGACGGAACATTTCAAAGGAGGATATTAATAAGGAATTGGAGAAAAAAGAGAAAGTCCAAGCAGCATTGGAAAAGGATATTAATACTCTGAAAAAAACACTGAAGAAGAACTTAACCAAGCTTGAAGAGCTTAAAAAACAAAAGACACAATTAGAGAAAGAACTGAAGAAAAAAGCAGGCGCATTTGCCCGTGAGAGAGAAAAGCAAGAGAGGCTTTTAATAAAGAAAAAAGAAGAAATCGACAAAGTAAACGATGAAATAAAGGAACTCTGTGGCAGTTATTTACCATTTATTATTGCGGCTCCGCTCTGTAATGAACTGGTCCAACAGATTAAGAAAGAAAAGCAAACCAAGGAGATATTGTCCACTAAAAAAGTGTGGTATGGACTTGAAGAAGATTTTATTAAACAATTCGAAAAACGGAAAAAAATTGAGGAAAATCTCGATGAGCAAGAAATGAAATTAGTGAAAACCGAGCTTAAAAAGACGTTTAGCACTCTGCTAAAGAACATAGAGAAACAAGCTGAGCGAGAAAAAATCATCCATGACCTTTCGCCCTCCGAGGTGAATAGAATAGATACTTTTTTGTCTCAAATTGATAAGGACATTAAAACTCACTTAATTAGGGAGCTAAAAAAGCGTGAGAGATGTCTCCTCCAAGCAAAAAAAATTAAAGAAAAATTGAGGCAGGTTCCCGATGAGAGTTTTGTAGGAGAATACATCAAACAACTCTCGGCCATTGATACTGAAAAGGAATTATTGACATCAGAGAACGAACAGATAAGAAATCAAATAGACGAACTAGGTGGCGAACTCGCTCTAATTAAGGAAGAAATCGCTTCAATAGAAGAAAAAATCGATGTAACTATAGAAGATGAAGAGAAAAAGAACCTGTGTGATGCGATTAATAGAGCAATTGCTGATTTCACTAGAGAGATGATCAAACATGGAACAAAGAAACTTGAAGAAATTGTCACCGAAAAATACAAAGAACTAGCAAACAAAGATGACATGGTGGAAAAAATCCTAATAAACCCTTCTGATTTCTCTACTGAGTTGGTAGATTATAACGGTTTAACTGTCAAAAAAGAGAATATATCTGCCGGAGAAAAAGAAATCTACGCCATAGCTATCCTTTGGGGCCTAGCGAAAATATCCAATCTAAGAATACCTATGATAATTGACTCCCCCCTCGCAAAACTTGACAACAGCCATGTGATGAACATCATCACAAACTTCTTCCCGAACGCTTCCAATCAAGTCATCATCTTATCTCATGATCGAGAGATAACCAAAAAAGAACTCAGCAAATTAAAACCACATGTTTTCACCACCTATACATTGAACCACAACCCTCTAAACAAAATCCAAAGAGGCTACTTCGAAGGGAGGGAGAGATAAATGGCAAATAAACTCAAGATCTCAACCGAACGCTCAAAACAATTAGAATTTCTCTCCACTCGCCTTGGTCTAAGAAGAAACATAATCTGCCGATTAGCTATAGGTCGTTCTCTTATAGAACCCTCTTCGGTTTCTGGATATAAATCTAAAGACAGCTCTGGAACCGAGTTTAATAGATATACACTCACTGGTGATTTAGATGACGTTTACAAAGCTCTAGTAATTCAACACGAAAAGAAAAGAATGAGCGACGAAGATTTTTTTGCAAAATACCTTAGAAACCATATCGAACGAGGCATTGAAATCCTATATGAGGAGTATCAGAAAGTAAACTCACCAATAGAGTTTATAGTTAGGCTTGTTGAAATCAATTCAGTTTTGTAGATTTGGTGTAGTTCGGAGCGCTTCCGCATCGCTCTTCTTCACCTTTATGCCGGTGGATTTCAATGATATCACCGAATATCCGGAATCAGCAGGAGGAGAAGGGTATTATAGTCAGAGACATAACTTTCTAAACTAATGAATGTCTCTGACTAGCAGTCGCTGACCTGATAAAAAAGCCATTTGCACAAATCGTAAGTTAACAAAGTCAGGTCGGCGACTGTAAAGCTTTAC
>JALTEL010000213.1 GCA_027073945.1 Caldifarciminota bacterium
AATCAATTTAAATGCCGGCCTTTTCATTGTCAACGTGACGTTCTTTATGTACCTGATAATTTCATTTTTATTTGAATTAAAAAACGTTGTATTCGCCGAAGAGGATATGAAAATGCTATCAAGATTTCCGGTCCCAAAAAAGGAATACATTGCATCGAAAATACTACTGCTCATAGTTTTCAGTTTGATTTTCGGGCTAATTACAGGTCTATTCCATTTATCGGGAATATTGAGTTTGAACATAACCGTGCATTATCCGACAGCACTTGTTATTTCACTCGTTTTTAACAGTTTTTTTTCTATGGGCTTTGCCCTGATAGTTTATCTTGCCCTGTTGAAAACACTGGGGAGCCAGACAGGTAAAAATATCATAGTTAAACTTCAATTATCCCTCGGTGCCGTTTTTGGAATATTATTTTCGCTTTTACCCGAGATGGAGCCTCTCATTTCAAAAATAAACTCACCTTCCTTTTTTGCCGACCCATTTACTTTTATGCTGCCTGTGGCATGGTTTTCCCGGTATGCCACCAAGCCTGATATAAACAATTTTACGGTGTCTCTTCTTATAATTGCGCTTTTTTTTCTGCTCGCCCTTATTATAGGATTCCCAAAATTGGATATAAATACACAAAAACAGCAGGCAAAAATGAAAGATTGGAGTAAAATGATACCCATCCGCTCCAGAGTTAAAAAAGCACTGCATTTTCTCATTATTTCTCATCTAACAAGGAGCTCTGTCTCACAGAGAACAATTATAGCCCCACTTCTTATAAACCTCGTGATTCTCGTTATATGGTCTTTCAATAAATCAAAGGTGGATATATTCTCCTTCGGGGTATGGACAACTATATTCTTAAGTATTATTGCCTATCTCACTCTGCATTTGAGCGAATCCTACAGGGCAAAATGGATTTTGTTGAAATCTCCCCTTCCTAAACCAAAAATCATGCTCACGGCTTTGAATGCAGCTTTTATCTATATGCTTATTCCTTACTCGGGTTTTCTTATTGTGCTTTTTATTTTAAAAGGTATATCCTTATCCATTATCAGTATCTCAGTTGCATATGGTCTTTCCGCAGGTTTTTTATTTCTGCATATGCTCTACTGGTCAAACCCAAAATTCTTATTCTCACGTCCGGGATTTGAGCGCGGTGTGAATTCAATAAAAGAGCTCGTGGTCTCTTTCATCATTCTCCCATCTGTCGGGCTTGCCTTTAACTTTTTCTGGCAACAGGAAAAATCTTTGATTCCCAAATTTGTTATACTATTTCTGATTTTGGATATAATTGCAACAAGGATAACTCTTCTGCGAAGGCCTGCCTAATGCTTTCCACAGCATTGAATTATAATTTTCTACGTTTTTCAGGTACCATTTTGTTTTACAAGATTTTTGCAGTAAAATATTAGCACATGGGTTTTAAGGGAATCGGGTGAGAATCCCGGGCTGCCCCCGCAACCGTATTGGGCTTGTGGCCTTTTCATAATGCCACTGGAGAGTTTGGGTGTAAAAGCTCTATCTCTGGGAAGGCGAAAAGGTGCCCTCAGCCGGGAGACCTGGACCTGTGTATCAAATGCCCCCGGGGGTAAGGGAGAAGTTGAATATGTTTATAATCTTTCTTGTGTCATTTCTTTCCTTTGTCAATGATACAATATATGTGAATTCCAGTAAACTTCGTACAGAACAGATGTTCTATTTCCCTCTCAGCACTTATACAATTACTGCTCCACAACACCCGTTTACGATTTCAGATTTCAGGGAGATACCGTCTCTATTCATAAAAAATTACTCCAATTTATGCTCCGTGTCCATAAGAGGCATAAGAACAGAGGATAACAGCCTTTTCGTTGACAATATACCGCTAACATCACATCAATCCTATTATTTTGATATATCAATGGTACCATTATCTCTCATACAGGAAGTGAATGTAATTTCAGTACCACTTTCCTCTGTTTCCGATAACTACTCACAGTCCAGTGGTATTTTTATAAAAAGCAGCAGAGGCACTTTTGCGAGCATAACCAATACGGGTACCAAGCTTGTATCAGCAGCCAATTATGCGAGCAATGGTAATCACATCGGAATTGAATACAGCTCTAAAAGAGGGTTCCCTGCATTCAAAAAATTCTCAATTCTCACTGAGTACGGGGGCTATTGTTCAATGTTGTACACTCACAGGGACGCTGACGTATCAGGACCTATCGGCTCTGGATACACCGCGCATAAGAAAGAAAAATTGGCGGGTTTGCATATTGAAAGGCAAATTTCAGGTCTGTTCACCGGGCTGACAGCAGCTTATAATTACCTGCATTACACCGATAAATACGGGACAGATACACATATAAACAAACAAATAGACCTGAGTCTGTCAAAATCCATGTTGAGCGGAGGGATAAACGGATTCTACGTCAACTCCACAAGGTTAGGGAAAAAATTCGACATGCAGGCAAGCTTAAAGACACATATCAAAAAGACTTATGGCAATTACATATTCTACGGGTCATGCAGAATTAGCAGGTCTCTATACAATCCCACCGCCATATCCCTTTTTGCAGGCAGCGGTAAAAAAATAAAAAATGCCTTTTTATACATGAACCTTGACAGAGGCATAAAACCGCCTTCTTTCAATGACCTGTATTGGCCACAGGACCACTTTGCAGAAGGGAACCCTTACCTGAAAAACGAACGTTACTTTCAGGCAGAAGAAGGAATGAAATTCATAAAATCGTTTATGCTTTTTTCGTTAAACCACTTTGATAGATGGACCATCAA
>JALTEL010000214.1 GCA_027073945.1 Caldifarciminota bacterium
GCGACAAAGAAAACGAGGACAGGGGAAGAATTAAAAAGTACTGTGCGAAGATTAGTATAAAACAGACATACCCTTGACGAATCACGAAAGCGATGTAAAATAAAAACAGGTGGGTAATTCCCACCTGTATAGGTTTGTTTTATCCCTGGGCGTTAGTCCAGGAATTTGTACTTCCACTACTTGTGTTCACGATAAACACAAGCGTGGAAGTCCCCCTTAAGTGACGATATTGCTTAAGGGGCTTTTTGTTTTTACGGTGCCTGCGAGATTCCTTGAAAACCTCGTGGGCTAACCGTAATATGAGGTACAATACCACGCTTTCACCTCCTTTCTGTTAGATAACAAAGTTATGAAAATTTTTTGAAAAAATGTAAACCACCTGTAAGTGAAGTATGAAGAACCTCACACATAGATAAGGCCATATAAAAGTTTTCCACTTTCTTTCTGTTCTTAAACACCTACTTTTTAGAAAACATAGGTAAAATCTGTATTTCTTTAATTTATACTTCATACACCTATTGTTTTAAATGGAAAAAACTGCTTTCCACTTTTTTTCCATTTTTCTATGTTATGGGCAACAAATGAAAAATTTTCTTTTTCACTTTCTTTCCATTTCCAAGTAGTTATTTTAAGAATGTAGTTAAAACCTACATTTTAAAAACCATACTTTTAAATTTCTGCAGTGTAAGTGGAAAATTTTCTTTTCCACTTTTTTTCCATTTTGGATATAATAAAGGAGAATAAAAATGTAGGGTGGAAAGATTTGTTAAGCACAGGAGGCAGAAATGCAAATCAAGGATATTATTTTTACAGAGAAACATAAATTGTTAAGTGTTCTTCTAAAAAGTGGATTTGCCTACAGAACCCAAAGAGGTGACGAGATAATTATTGCCTGCCCGCGCGACGTTAAAGATACATTAGAAGAAAATACCGGTTTATTAATAGAACTTGAGCAAGCAATAGAAGAAAAAACAAAACAAAAATATAAAATTAGCCTTGTCGTATCGGACAATACTGAGGAAGGAGAAGGCAGAAGCTTGCCAAGTAAGTCTATCCTTCCTGGACAGATTATCACATCCTTTCGTCTAAATAAAGAAATGACTTTTGACAATTTTGAGGTAGGTAACTCAAACAAAATGGCTTTTACTGTCGCACTCCGTATAGCAAATGAAGATCTATCGCTTAGCACACGAGCTAACAATCTTATATATATCCATGGTATGCCAGGCGTAGGAAAAACACATCTTCTTACGGCTATTGCGTGGAGGTTATTAGAAAGAGGTAAAACGATAGCAGTGTTTACAGGGGAAACTTTTACTCACTTTGCAGTTCATAGAGTTCTCAAATCAAATGCACCTAATACAGACCGCAGATTCTATAACAATATCCTTAATGCTGATGCCTTTATGATAGACGACATTCAATACCTTTCGCGTAAAAAACAAACTCAAGACGTGCTTAAAAATATCTTAGATCGGCTCTATTTACCTAACAAAGTAACTGTTTTTACGTCTAATATTATTCAGAATCAATTAATAGGTTTTAATAACCTTGTCATTTCGAGATTAAACGATGGATATACTGTTGATATTCAACCTCCAGATGTAGAAGTTAAAAAAGCACTTCTTACAAAATATTTTGCCACATTCCATATTTCACCTTCTGCGAAAATCATGGACCTGCTTTTAAGCATACCTGTAGCCTCAGTAAGAGATCTTAGAAAGATAGCTACAGCAGTTGACGGGCTGTATTCCGTAAATCCTAACCCTGGCGTAAAGGATGTAGAAAACATTCTGCAAAAAAATACAGGTTTCTTATACCCACTTGCGCAAGCATACATCAGTAAAATTTTGGATAAGTACATCACAGGTGAATCTTCTGTTACATTAAACACACTAAAAGGCAAACTAAGTAATAGATTATTGCGGGAACTAAGAGAAGTTGTTATTTTTGAGAGTTACACTAATAACAAAAGATATACAATACCAGTGATTGCCTCAATATTTCAGATAGGAACAACTACAGTTTTCCGATCTATCAAAAACGTTGAGAAGCGTATTGCAGCAGATCCCTATTATTTAGAAAACGTTAAAAAACAGTTTTCTGTTATTTAGTTGTCCACATTCTCTATCTTTTATTACTAATTATATATAAATATAGTAGTAGTTATAGTAAGAGTTGTGGAAAAGCGGAAAACCTCACAAAACTTCCATTTCAATTACATTTGTTATCCACAGAAAAATTTTCCATTCCGTTTCCACAAGTTTTCCATGGAAAATTTTTGTAGATGGAAAAAAATGGAAAAGCAATGGAAACAAAATGGAAAAAAGTTATCCACAGAATTTGCAGATCATTCTTGACGAATCATAAAACTGCTGTAAAATAAAATTAGGTGGGCATTGCCCACCTAATGAGTTGTTTGTGATTACCTGGCATTAGTCCAGGTAGTTGTTTTGCCATCACCCACGGTGTTAGCCGTGAATAATGGACGACGTGCGGTGCTGCTGTGTGCCGCACGTTTTTTGTTGTGTAACGACATGTACAGTTCGTGCTCTAACTCTCTGCGGAGCACACGCAGCAGAATACCGAGTATCACCACAGATTTCACCTCCTTTTCTTTGAGATAATACAGTTATGAAAATTTTTGTGAAAGTTGTAAACCTCAGTTAAGGTTGAGTTACCCACATAGCCTATCATTATAATATTTATTTATATATAAAAGATTATTATTATTACAGTAAGGCATGTTAACAG
>JALTEL010000215.1:0-1675 GCA_027073945.1 Caldifarciminota bacterium
GTGGAGATACTCCCTTACTGTCTCCCTGCCAACTTTCAATGCCCTGGCCACGGCACGGTTGCTCAGACCCAGATCCCACTTAAGCCGTAATACCTGCTTGATCTTACGCATGGATAACCTCCTTCGCACCATCTTCGTCCTCCTCACTTTTTGAGAAAGAGAATGACAGCCTGCCTCAAGATTATCCAGTGCCGCTGATGCTATTTTCCTGGAATTTTGGCTACTACAAAAATTGGCCCTGTTTCTCCAGAATGGGTGGCCGGATTGCTCCAGAATGGGTGGCCGGGAAAAACCAGAATCAGTGGCCGGATTGCTCCAGATTATGCAGGTAGGACATCAACTGGTTGAAAATCTTTTATTTTTTCAAAATTATTTAGATCAATTATTTGGTCAGCCAATCCGTAAAATTTTGCAGTTAACCAATTAACTTTTACCCCTGCATCTAATATTTTAGTTTTATTCTCAGCATCTACTGAAATTGATCCAATTAAACTATTTAACATCTTCTCTTCAGCATTAAAAATTTTTTCTAGATAATCACTATTGACAAAGAGATCATTATTCAATGTCAAAACATAATCATCATCATTTGAAATTTTTAATACATACTCTAATCCCAAATTCATAGCTCCCGTCCACCATAAGTTACCATCACCTTTTATAACATGTACTTCCGGGAATTCATTTGCCAACATTTCTTCAGTTCCATCAGTTGAACCATCGTCAACAACAACTATTTTAAATTCTTTAAAAGTTTGTTGGCGCAATGAAAGGAGGCATTGACGGGTAAAATCTTTGCGGTTATAAACAGTAATGATTATAAATATCATATTTATATGAAAGGCTAAGTGCCATTGATTATTGGGTAAATTTTCTTTAGGGTGCATTCCGTTTTTGTTGACGGGACTTTATTTACTATTTTACCAACCTACGAATATTGCCTTTATTACAGCGAGTTATCACAAAATAGAACAACTATTTTGGAGATCATGAGCAGTGGTTGACATACCTAAGACTCAATATTTTTTGTCGACATTTCGCAGAGTTGTCGCACTCGATGGCAAGTGTCAACAAAAACGGAATGCACCCCTTTAGTTTGGTAAATTCCATGGCGCAGTTTGTCATCTTGCCGACGCTGTTCGAAGGTTGGTGCTTGCCATTATTTGAGACTTTTAAGGAAGGAGTGCCCGTAGCGTGTTCCAGTGTTACCTGTCTTCCCGAACTTGTCGGTGATGCCGCATTGTTCTTCGATCCAACCGATGCGGAGAGCATAGCAGAGGCGATCCGCTTGATGACTATGGACGAAGACCTGCGGCGTTCGCTTGTGGTGCGAGGCCGCGAGCGCGTGCGTAGATATTCCTGGGAACGTAGTGCTAGAGCGCATCGCGCGCTATATCGGATGATTGCCGGTAGAGTCCTCTCTGATGAAGATCGAGCTCTCCTTTTGTCTTATGACAATGATGGCATATCATGAGGCAGACGGATCAAGACGTGCAGTCGTCTACGTGGAGCAAGATAGTTAGCCCAGAGATACTTTTCTTACTAGGTACTCTCCAGGCTCTCTTGCCTTACATTTTCTGGCGCATCGCGGGCCCGCCGTTATCATATCATTTCGAAGTCACATATATCCCTCTTGTTGTGTGGAGCGTAGGTTACGTATGTTTCTGGCTAGGCG
>JALTEL010000215.1:1685-2753 GCA_027073945.1 Caldifarciminota bacterium
TGGGCAGAGCCAGCTCCTAATCGGGCTCGGGTTCAACAATGTCAGGTTGATTACGGTGATATTTATAGCGTTTGTCGTGGTTCAAATATTTGTTGTCGTCCGAGTTTACGGGTGCTTTCCTCTGTTTGCATATATTAACGGTACCCGTACTGTAACTGAGATAAATGATTTACAAGCTGGCAGCGGATTTGGGCAGTTGGGCCTGCTTACCATGAGTCTGTTCTTCTTGAATGGCCTGTTGTTAATGCTAATTATCAAGGCCGTAGAGGCGCGCCGGCATGCCATGGGACTTCTGTTTTTTGGTTTTCTAGTCGAGCTAGCTGGTACCACCATGGCTGGAAAACGCCAAGGTCTCTTCGTCAGCATGTTCTTTATCTTCACTGGCCTAGCTATCTATTATCGGGATCCATTTCGCGCACTCTGGAGTGCCGTAGGTTTACCTGGCGCAAAACTTTTGGCAAGGTTGCTCTATGTTCTTGTCCCGGTGTTTTTCATTCTCCTGACCGGACTCTTGGGTTCGGTTCGGACGGGAGGAGGATTGAGATTTGGCTTGTCAGGAGGAATGCAGGGACTGTTCAACTATCTGGGACTCCCCTTGATCAACCTTGAGGGACAAACTGCGATAATTGGGTTCGGCCCTCACGCCTTTAATCCAGGTGGCCTCCTAATCGGATTGCTGCCCTTCAAGCTCGCTGCTCCTCTCAAAGGAAGCGTTTATCAAGTGCCGTTTCTTCTCGAACCTACAGCGAGTAGTGGTTTCTATGGTCTCTTGCTTTGGGATACCGGGATGCCGGGCGTTGTTGTGTTTTCCTTCCTTGTTGGCAGACTGTGCAAATCATTTTACAATAGAGCATACTCCAGCTTGTTCCACTTTTTGGTATACTGTCAGATGTCCTGGACACTCTTTGCAGCGCATACCTATAATCACTTCTTGAATCTTGTATTTCTCTACGGGCCAGTGTTCATATTCTGGCTGTTTACACTATTCATTCGTTTGATTTCACACAGGAAGGTTCATCCCAATGTACGCAGGCATCAGAAAATTCGTCCAAGCAAACAGAGTACTGA
>JALTEL010000216.1 GCA_027073945.1 Caldifarciminota bacterium
GTCCTATACGGTTGCTTTTTATATAATTTTATTAATTTATAAACTAACCTTAATGGTGCTTATTTGAGGTGGTTTTGTTGGCAAAGAAAAGCGCAATCAGTTTTATTTATGGAAAACTCCCCAAGAACATTCGTGAATTAATTCTCATCAATTTATTTCGATTTCGATCAGTTTTACCACCCTCTTTTTTACAGCGGCATTATGGGAGATACTTGGGTTTAACTAATCTAAAGGTTGCTGATGCTGGGGTGGATACTTATCCATATATAAAACTTACCAACGGGAAGATATTTTATGGTGCACTACCATACCCCTTTGAGAAAAAGATGTATCCCGTTCTTCCTCATTCAACAAGAAAAAAAATTCCAGTTGAGTGTATCGGACTTGCTCTCCATATAGATGAGAGGTATATTAATGGTGGAGAAGTCTTCAGATATTATAAACCCAAAAAAACAGACACTCTCGTTGAAGTAGGATCATTTTTTGGATTTCACACTATTTACTATTCTGATAAAGTAAAAAGAGTATTCTCTTTCGAAGCTGCCCCTGATAATTTTATGATATTGGAAAAAAACATCAAATCAAACAAATTGGATAATGTCACCATATTCAATCAAGCTATATGGAAAGAAGAGGCAGAATTGCCTTTTTATAGTTCCGGGAATTTCCAAGAAGGAAAAAGTTTTGTTCCGGGAGTTGATGTCCCCGATTCTAACTACACTTTGATCAAAGCACGACCTTTGAATAAAGTATTAAACGAGCTGAAAATTAAAAAAGTCGATTTTCTGGTTTTGCAAGTAAATGGTGCAGAAACACCAATCCTTGAGAGTATGGATCTTTCTAATATACAGAATATCTGCACTTTTGCCCTTTATGAGGTGGATGGTAGAAAAAGTTCCGAACAGGTGTTGGAGATATTAGATTCAAAAGGATTTGAAGCTGTCAATCATGAGGGTATTGTTTATGGTTGGAAAAAGAAATAGTTACAGATAACCCAACGCCTCCAATCTGGACTTCACTTCATTATTTTGATTCGCTTTTATTGGTTGCCGCTTTGGCGCTTTTGGATCATCAATTATTTTATACATCTCTAACCTCATCTTTTCGGCTTTACCAGACCATTTTTGTGGTTCGGCAATCAAGAGATTTTTGGTTTCGTACGGATCTTTTTGTATATCATAGAGCGCATAGCGGTTATTCCCCTTGGCCTTTGCCTCTGTTTTTTCCAATAACGTTTTGCGGGTTTCATCCCCGGACTTAAGCTCTTTAATCATCCTAGCTATCTCCCTTTCATTTTTATTATCCCAATCTGCTATCACCTTCCTATACATCTCTCTGACAAATTGTTCGTCACTTAATTTTTCACTTTCCCGCAAAGAGAATGGCTCCCCTGTTTCAACATATCTAAGTCCGTTAATGATGATTGACCTCTGTCTCATCAATGCTAGATAATCAATATCTACCCCACCACTGAATTTTTTTTCGGCATCTTTAGCACTTTTGAAAACCGCCCCATTATTCCACCAGGCATGCTCTGAATAGATTATAGATTTTCCCTCCTCTAAGAGGTTTCTACCCTGAAATTTGGCATTAATGCCTGCAATGGCTGCCAGTGTCGGCAAAACATCTGCATTACTGACAAATTCGTCTTTTTGCCCTGAAAGCCCGTTCTTCTTTACAACAAGTGGGATTCTTGTTAGGTCATATGTATTTGCATAGCAGTGATCAAAACGAAGCTTTCCATCCTTAACTAATTCAGGCCGTATCACTGACTCACCATGGTCTGCCAACAAAACTAAAACGGAATCTTCCAATGCTCCAATCTTTTTAAGATTGCCCAAATAGTATTTGAACCTTCCCTTGTCAAAATAATTTATTGATTTGATATAAAGTGGTATGAGAGTTTCAAGGAGTTCCTCTTTCCCATAAAGCGAGTTTTTTATTATGAACCATTGTTTAGTATGGGCATCTTCATTACTGTAGTCCCCATCCTTTAAAATGAATTCGAACCCAAACTTATCACAAACCTCTTTTGCTTGTTTATATGATTCCCTCAGATAATCTTTTGTTGGTTGGCTGTCAGTAACAAAATAAGGGAAGTGTACATCCAAAAAACGTTGGTACAACACAAAGTCTTTTTCAATACCTCCAATGAGTGAGAATAATTTTTGGTCACTTGTCCCTTGGTCTATTATATGTTTTGCTCCCCTAGAAAGACCGAGCATATTGTGGAAAAGCCCTTTGTCCCAAGCACAAATGGTTTCATATCCCGCATTTCCGAAAATCTCAAATATAGTTGGCACATTCTCTGTCAATCGACTATGGAAAAAAGAATGTATCCCATGCCGTGGAGGGTAAGTCCCAGTAAATAAAGTTGCATGGGATGTGGGGGTTTCTGGGGATACACTGCAAGCATTCGAAAAGTTTAAACCGGTTTTTGCCAAAGCATTCATATTGTCTGCTTTGAGTAAGTCCTCTACCCCATACTTTTCCATGAATGTTTGATCATTACTTTTTATAACATCAAATCGGAGGGCGTCCACCATCAATATGATAACATTCATAATTACACCATTATCTAAGCAATTTTTTTAAATTCTCCCCGAGTATCATATCTTTTTCTTTTTCACTTATGCTCAATTCCCTTATCTCAGCTATGAACATGGCCATACCATGTAACGGATAATCACTTCCGAACAGGTATCTCTCAGCACCAATTAATCTGACCCCCTTCTCTATTGTCCAGGATTCAATGGTCCCGCTTATCTCCAAATATGCATTAGCAATCCCCCTGTTTTTTATTTCTTCTGCAGTATGTATCTTTAATTGAGGATCTGCTCCGCCTTGGTGATTAAGTATGAAGTTTGCGTTGGGATATTTCTCTGCAGTCTCTAATGCAAATTTGTAGCTTGCTATTTCCTGCCATCTCCCACAGTGTATCTGTACTGTGAGTGAGTTATCATCACAGAATTTTAGGTAAGGGATAAAGCGGCTATCTGTTACTCTCGTACGCTCAAAAGACGGATGAATTTTTATTCCATAGATACTATCTAAATTCTCCTCAAGGAAATTAAGTTCTTCGCCATTATCTGGACTTACCCAATGTGCAAAATATAATTCTAGACCAGACCTGTCCGCTAATATTTCCCCAAGAAGCTGCTTATTCTTCTTCTGATCTGAGGTGATTAGTAGGGCACCATCAACCCCACTTTTTTTCATTTTTTCAACTGCTTGGTTGAGCGTTAATTCCATTCCGCGGTATTTCTCAAAATTCCATTTTCCAACATGGATATGTGCATCAAGAATCATCTTATCCCCTCCATAGTTAAAGTGAGGCCTTGGTCTAGCGTATGTTTGCAGACATAACCAAAATAATCCTTTAGTTTAGCTGTATCTGCAATATAGTTCCCCACTTCTCGGTATGTTTTCTTGAATACCGGTTTTTTACCCAATTTTTCCCCTATCCTCTCACTTAACTCACGCATGTCCACAATCTCATCCCCAGCAACATTATATACCCCCCACTTTTCCCCCTTTTCAACCATCAATGAGATGACCTCTGTTAAATCCCCGATATATATCGGGTTGATTTTTGGTTTAAATCTATTATTTAAATATATCGGCTTTCCCGAGTTTATTCTCTTTATCAAAGATGAGATCATGCGTTTTGGATTTGTTTTGGGACCATACGGGAAAAACAACCTGGCAATAGTTATTGGAAAATCCCCGCGATACCTCAAACATTCCTGTTCTGCAGCATATTTTGTTTTGGCATAAACCCCCTCCAGATTCAACCTAGAACTCTCGTTTATTTTTTCGTCCTGATATCCATAAACCCCTCCAGTTGAGATATATACCAACCTCTCAACATCGTTTTTTTTGCATGCTTCAAGGACCTTTTTTGTTCCTGTAACATTCACTGCTTCTGCCAATTTTGGGTTATTCTCACATTGAATTTTGTCGGACATTGCTGCAAGATGTATTGCCACATCGAATTTAAGATCAGGGAAATCATCTTGTAAATCATATTTTATTTGTTTATAATTTGAACCATTTGGTGTTCTCGATAGTCCAATAATCTCGTATTTATTGCATAATCGCTTTGCAATCCAGCTTCCCATATATCCCGAGTCTCCAGTGATGAGAATTTTTTTCATGCCAATTCCCCAATAGGCCAGCGAACCGTTAATCTTAATTTAAACGACTACTATCTTTTATATAAGTAACAAGGTATATAAACAGAGTAGGAATAAATAGGCGGAGTTAAAATGTTTCTTAAAAATAAAGTGGTGGCAGTTACTGGAGGAGCGGGGTTTATTGGCAGCCACTTAGTGGACCGGCTGATTTCAGAAGAACCAGAAACTATTCTTGTGTTGGATAATCTATTTTTAGGCAAAGATTCAAATCTTGAACTAGCTAAAAGCAAAGGGCAAGTAGAGATGCAGTACATAGATGTGGCAGACTACAATCAACTTAGCCCAATTTTTGATGAAAATGGCGTTGACGTAGTTTTCCATCTTGCAGTTATACCCCTGCCGACGTCTTTTTCGCTCCCCGAATGGACATTTGAGAAAAATGTCCAGATGACCACCTCAATTTTGCATCTTCAAAGGGAAGACAAATTCAAGACATTAATTGCTTATTCTTCTTCTGAAGCATATGGCACCGCCCAAAAAACGCCGATGGATGAGAACCACCCGATGAGGCCTAGAACTCCCTATGCCGCAAGTAAAGCCGCATCAGACCTTCTTATTGAGTCATATGGTCTAACTTTTGGCATGGATTATTCAATCGTCCGCCCTTTCAATATTTACGGGCCTAGGCAGAACGAAGCCAGTTATGCTGCGGTATTGCCCATTACAATAAAACGGATATTGCAAGGGAAACCACCAATTATTTATGGGGACGGTGAACAAACCCGGGACTACACCTATGTAACAGATGCAGCAAATGCAACAATAGAGGTATATAACAATAAAAAAACCCGCAACGAAGTAATTAACATCGCCAGCGGGACTCAAACTAGGATCAAATACCTCATTGAACTAATCTCCTCAGAAATGGATTGGACTAAGGGTATAAAATACAGTTCCCCCCGCCCAGGAGATGTGATGTGCCATCAGGGGGATATAGCTAAAGCTCAAAAATTATTTGGTTACAAGCCACTGGTCACACTTGAAGAGGGAGTGCCTCAAACAGTCAAATGGTATTTGAATTACTTCAAAACAAATCCAAACCGTTTGTGATCATACAATTTTCAGTAGCTCCTTAGTAACAACTTTTGGCGAGTGATATTTTATGATATACTCCCTTGCTTCTTGGCCTATTCTCCTGAGATTGTATTTATTCTTCAATATATCCTCCAAAACTTTTTCAATATTTTCAGGATTTGCCTCTATCACGGGCATCTTTTCTGTGCAAAATTGCTTTATCAAATAAAGAACAACGGGCTTTCCAAATGCCATACCCTCTTTACAGAACATCCCACCAACGCCACCACCACCTAGCTGATCTATCACAACGTCTGAGTTTGATATTTCCTTTAAGAATTCAGAATGGGGCACATTCTCTATCATCCTGAATTCAAAATCGTATCCTGCTTTTTTTAAATTATCCACTGCTCTGATGATGTACTCCGTTCCTTTTATTGTCCTGTTGGTGGGAGCATGTAAAAAAACTAGAGATTTATTCCTTTTTTGTTTTATTTTGTTGGGGATAATTATTGGCATTCTTACCGTGGTCACTAATTTGTCATTATACTCTTCCAAAGCCGTTTTTTTCAAGAATGCTTTTGCACTCTCCATTAATTCTTTATTCGGAATCAATACCTTATCAGCATATTTGAATATCTTTCTGAGGCGCCGCTCTCTTTTTTCATACCATGCTTTAGGCATTTTTACTCGGCGCGTATATGAAAACTTTGATGCTTTTTGGTGGACTTCAGGATCACGTATATCGCTTCCAGTTACCATATACAATACTTTTTTTCTAAAAAATTTTAATACCGGCAGCAATCGCTGATCCAACACCCTAATATTTATTACAAAAAACCCAGGTACAGACACAAATAGGAACACATCATATCTGAGCAAAAAGTATATGAAATACACTAGGTACAGGGGGTTAAACCGATTACAGTATATATCCCTCTCATACCCAAAAGTGTCATAATAGTTGAATATTGTGGCTTTATGCCCCCGCTTTTCTAATTCTTTTTTGATCGGAGATAGTATGCCACACTGGTTATTGAAAAGCAGAAAATTCATACTTGAGTCTCCAAATATAATGCGTGTTTATGTCTTATCCATTTGGATGATGCGCTATAAATATGTTTAGGTACTAAAACAAACTCCTCTCTTGTTGCAGCAGGGGGTATTGAAACAACGTTTTTATATTGATTAATAAATTCTTCCCTTCAACATGCCTTTCTTAACGGATTAGATGCACTCGCAGAGTCTAGGAACTTCCTTTTGGATGCCACTATTGTTCATCCCTTCCCCGTATATCTGTTTATACGCCAAAGCACTATGCAAGATGACAAAAAACCGGCGCAATATATATTTTGATACCGAATAAACCATTTATGGAACGAGATAAACGCCCACTCCCTAACTTGGCTAGGGGGTCGGTGATATTATTCATTGGGATAATAATATCAAAATCATTCACACTATTCTATAAGTTACTTGTGGCGCGGTGGTTGGGTCCGGGCGATTACGGCCTCCTCTCACTGGGCTTAGCAACAATGAGCATCATTATCACAATTGGGTCGCTTGGATTGATGAACGCTACAACGCGCTTTGTATCCCTGTTTAAGGCAGAAGGGAGCCCACAGAAAGTTAAGGGGGTTATAACAAGCTCGTTAAAAATCAGTTTCTTTGTATCATTGGTTCTGGCAGTTTTGTTCTTTGGTCTCTCAGACATATTATCTGTTTGGATATTTAATAATGCTGCACTGGGAAGCGTGTTTAGGGCATTAGCAGTCTCACTGCCCTTTGCAGCAGTATTTACTGTGCTTCTTGGCGGGTTTTATGGATTCCAAAAACCCCTCTATGTTTCTTCAATTGAGAAAATCGCTCAGAGCATAATTCTTGTTGTTTTAACTATCACTCTGTTGTGGATGGGATATGGCGTGGTTGGAGCAGCTTTTGCTTATACTCTCTCAATGATAATTGTTTGTATAGTGGCGCTATATGTGATGGAGAAGAGGGTATTTCCCCTATTTAGAACCAAAGTCAAATCACTGGGTATGAAAAAAGTTATTTTAGGTTATGCATGGCCGCTCATACCCTCATCACTTGCGTGGCTGATATTTTCCTCATCTGGCACTATCTTTTTGGGAGCATTCAGAACGTCAATAGAAGTAGGGCTCTACAATGCAGCCCTCCCCCTCACAAATTTGTTTATGATTTTTCCAGCATCGATTGGGATGCTTTTGATTCCCACTATAACGCAAGGATTTGTGGAAAAAAATCTAGAGGGAGATAAACGGATAATTAAAACAGCAATAAAGTGGGTAGCATTTGTTAATTTCCCAATATTCTTCTTGATACTATTCTTTTCTAAGCAGCTTGTTCTTCTTTTTTTCGGAGTAGCTTATCGAAGTGCTTCCGTTGTCCTCGCCATTTTGTCCATTGGCTACATGTTCTATTCGCTTGTTGGTCAGGCGGGTGGTGCAATGTTGTCATCAAGAGGGAAAACAAAATCGTTACTTGTTGTCGGGGGATTAACAGCTACGGTCAACATTATCTTAGACTTCCTCTTAATCCCTTCATCTGGTATTATCGGCGCAGCACTTGCAACTTCAATTTCATTTTCAGTCGCCGCCATTTTGTTCATTTATATGTTTTGGAAAACGACTTCATTTGCCCCCTTGTCTTGGGATCTGGTCAGGATATTGGTCAGTGCGTTTGCATCAATCTCAATTCCCTATGCCTTAGCAACGGCATTCTTCCCACATCCAACAATCCTTACGCTTCTTTCTGAATTGGTGTTTGCTATAGTTTTTTATCTTTTGTTCCTGTCCATCAGTGGCCCTATGCAGGAGGAGTTTGCGAGAGTTAATGGGATATTAAGGAGCAAAACAGCAGGTGGTTACCACAAACTGTAACAATTTGGAAAAACCGGAAGATGTCTAAAAGCAGCTAAATTAGCTATGTTTATTGAAGCCTTTTTAATTTTCAATGCATCAAACCAAACACTTTTTCAAGCAAGGGGCCCAATGGTTTCAAGATATCCTCAACAAGGAGGCAAAACAAGTCCTTATCTAACTTACCTAGCGTGCAAGGATCTCAATATCTTTAGATATCTCTTCTTGACTGCTTCGTAACCACTTTCTTCAGGAAATTTAGTCTTTTTTGGCTTTTTGAGCTGTTCCGTAAGCTTTCTAGCTAAATCTCTTGCGTCATTAGGCTGGCACATAACCACACCATACTTTGAAGCTTTTGACAGCCTGCCAACAGCGGAGCATACAACTGGTTTATTTGTAGCAAGGAACTCCCCTATTTTAAGTACGGAGTACATAGAACAAAATTTATTGCTCTCAGTTTTTCGCAGTGGAATCGCAAACACACGAATCTGCTTAAAATACCCCGGAAGTTTTTTGTGGTTTACATAACCGAAGAATTTGATATGTCTGCTTTTTATTTTTTTAGATTCCCCGAATACCCACAACTCAACAGGTTTTGGGAGGTAGTGCATTGCATCCAACAAGATCTCAAGCCCTTCTTTATATACTGGAGAGCCAACGAATCCCACGATTCTGCTGGTTTTGCCCTTGCTTGGCTTGAATGTCTTTGTGTTAACTGGCTGGGGAAGCAGATTCCATTGCTTGGAAAGAAATTCAATGGGGGTTACTACTTCATCTGCGAATGGTGGGATGATTTTTCCTAAGATCCCTGCAATGGGGTACAATATGATACTTTTTTCTTTTGCATTTGCAACACTAGCAGAGCGGACATCCCAAATTATCTTAGCGCCAACCAGCCAGGCAGCAGGGAACGCGAAAAATGCGATGTAATCGGGCCCGTTTAGGACATGGACAATATCTGGCCTATAATCTAATATGCTAAAGAATATGT
>JALTEL010000217.1 GCA_027073945.1 Caldifarciminota bacterium
TTAAGGTGTATTGGCTGACACTTTTTATATGTTCAGGAGGGGATATGAAATCGATGCGAAAGAAATACGATGCAGCCTTTAAGGCCAAGGTAGCTATTGAGGCGATCAAAAATGCTTATCGGATTACAGCGCTCACTGAGAAATTTATAACTTGTCACTTGTCACTATTTACCATTAACTTTCTTTAAATCATGTGCGGCATAACTGGTTTCTTTGATTATAAAGCCTCGTTTGGAAGGGGTGAAATGGCCAACATTGTCAGTCATATGACTGATAAGTTACGCCACCGTGGCCCGGATGATTCTGGAGCTTGGGTGGATGAGAAAGACGGAGTCGCGCTGGGACATCGACGGCTTTCGATTATCGATCTTTCCCCGAGCGGCCATCAGCCCATGTTTTCTCACGATAAACGATTTGCCATTGTGTATAATGGGGAAGTATATAATTTTCCCGCTCTCAAAAGAGAATTAGAGGATTTAGGCCAAAAATTTCGTGGTGGTTCGGATACAGAGGTAATCCTTGCCGCCATTACCCAGTGGGGTGTGGAAAATGCTGTAAAGCGGTTCAATGGCATGTTCGCTTTTGCCCTTTGGGATCGAAAAGAAAGAAAACTTTACCTTGTGCGGGATCGGATAGGGATTAAGCCACTCTATTATGGCTGGGTAAAAGGGGCCTTTGTTTTTGGATCCGAACTGAAAGCTATAAGGGCTTTTCCGGGTTTTGGTAACGCGATAGATAGAAATTCACTAACCCTTTATCTACGTCATAATTACATTCCCGCGCCTTATTCCATTTATAAAGACGTCTTCAAACTCGAGCCGGGCCACATCCTGACAGTCGGCATGAAGGGTGAGCCAGAGACAATTTGCTACTGGTCAGCTTTCCAGGTGGTTGAAGAGGCTGTTGCCCATCCGTTTAATGGGGATGAAGAAGAAGCCGTGGAAGAACTGGAATCCCTTTTAAGAAATTCTATCAAACTGAGGATGATTTCCGATGTGCCATTGGGAGCCTTTTTGTCAGGGGGAATAGATTCTACCACGGTTGTTTCTCTCATGCAGGCACAATCGTTCCGGCCGGTCAAAACCTTCACCATCGGTTTTCATGAAGAAGGGTATAATGAGGCCGAATATGCTAAAGTCGTGGCAAACCATTTGGGGACGGAACACACGGAGCTTTACGTGACCCCCGGAGAAGCCATGGCGGTGATTCCCAGGTTACCGGAAATCTACGACGAACCTTTTTCGGATTCTTCTCAAATTCCCACTTTCCTTGTTTCTCAACTTACTCACCGCCATGTGACAGTGAGCCTTTCAGGGGATGGAGGGGACGAACTGTTTGGTGGATATAACAGGTACTTATGGGGGCGCAATATTTGGCGAAAGATTAGGTGGCTTCCAAAGAGGATAAGGAAGAAAGTGTTACCCTACCTGTTGAATTCTTTGTCGCCAAATGCATTGGATGCCATGGTGAACAAGTTTAACACTTTGATCCCTTTAAAATTCAGGCAAAATCTGGTTGGTGATAAGTTAAGTAAATTAGCGGATGTTTTAGCGGTTGAAAGCTCTGATGCCATGTATTATGGGTTGGTGTCTCACTGGAAAAATCCTTCAGCGATCGTTAGGGGTGGAAGCGAATATCCCACAATTTTGAATAATGGGGATGAAATAAAAAGATTAGGTAATTTTATACAACGGATGCAATTTTTGGATTTGGTAACCTATCTGCCGGATGATATTCTTACCAAGGTTGATCGTGCTAGTATGGGAGTTAGTCTGGAAGCAAGAGTTCCTATTCTTGATCACAGAGTTGTGGAGTTTGCTTGGCGATTGCCACTTGATATGAAGATTAGAAACGGTCAAGGGAAGTGGATACTGCGGCAAACACTTTATAAATATGTGCTCAGAGAACTGGTGGAGCGTCCAAAGAGCGGGTTTGGTATTCCTATCGATTCATGGTTGCGGGGGCCTTTGCGTGATTGGGCTGAGGAATTGATTGATGAGTCAAGACTGAAACAGGAGGGATTTTTCAACCCTTCACCGATCAGACAAAAGTGGGCGGAACATTTATCAGGGAATAGAAACTGGGCATATTATCTCTGGGACGTGTTGATGTTTCAGGCGTGGTTAGAGGAGTATCGGTGACCAAAATCTTATTTCTGGTAACGGAAGATTGGTATTTTGTGTCTCATAGGCTTTTCTTGGCAAAGGCTGCCCGTATTGCAGGAATGGATGTTACCGTAGTAACGAGAATCTCAGATAAGAAGGATTTGTTGGAAGAAAACGGTTTTAAAGTTATCCCCTTTTCGATGGACCGCAGTAGTATTAATCCAATAAAGGAGCTAAAGAGTATTTGGAAACTTTTCCGCATTTTTCGTCAAGAACGACCGGATTTGGTACATTTGGTGGCACTTAAGCCGGTAATTGTCGGTGGGGTTGCGGCAAGACTTGCCGGCATTTGCACCATGGTTTTTGCTGTGACTGGTATGGGTTTTCTGTTTATTGGAAACGGCTCAAGAAAATTGCTTGCTTTTTTAGTTATTAAGTTATTGGCTTATCTGTCTAAATATGGGGGGGTTATTGTTCAAAATCCGGAAGACTATGTCCTTCTGAAGAAAGCAGGTGTGAACGCTAAAAGAATCAAGCTCATTCGTGGTTCGGGGGTGGATTTGGAACTTTTCAAGGTTTTACCTGAACCTTCTGGAATACCGGTAGTGATGTTTGCCTCGCGTCTTCTTTGGGATAAGGGCATTGC
>JALTEL010000218.1 GCA_027073945.1 Caldifarciminota bacterium
CCTACATCTGTTAAGAAGTTGATAATATCAATATCGTACTTTTTTAAAAACATGGATTTGAGCATGTAATGCGAATTTTCTTTTTTCTTGTTTTTTGTAAGTGAATACAAAATCATAAAAACTATTGCTATAACAATAAACCAAAATAAATACTTTCCCACGGTATCCTTCCTCTATTCTTTATTTATTCTATTATACGCTATTATTAACTTGTCATCTTCTTTTTATAAAAAAGTATCTTGTTCATATCAAATGTTTCTTCTTGTTTAGCAACAACTTCTATTTTATCGTGTATGCTCCATAAGGGAGTTTCTGCTTCCCATATTCTAAATTTATTCTTTTTCTTTTCATTTTGACTTACGGTCATAAACCACTTAACTACAAATTGCCCTTTTTCAAATCTGATGATTCCGAAATCAATATAGTTATCTTCTCTGTGAATAATAAAATCATTTTCAAAGATATTCTTTCCTGTCTTGTCTTCCATCGTTGAAAAAAGGCATATGGTGGATTCATCCACTTCAACAAAAGAATTTTTTTCAGTATCATATAAAGATACCGTTCCATTATCTCGATCATGTATAATAGAATCACTTTCAATATTTTGAGAATCGTTCATTGTAACTGCTCTAAACACGACATTAGTATAACTCATTTTACAGCTCTCCTTTCAATCTGCCAATCAATTCTCTTTGGACATCGTTCCATACAGACTGTTCATCGCGGTCCGCATTCACAATAACAAATCTCCCTGATGTCTGTGCGATTGAAAGATACCCATTCCTCACTCGGGTAAGAAATTCAACACCTGCACGCTCTATCCTGTCTTTTTCGTCAAATCTTCCAAGCCCTTTTAAGGGGGATAAATCAAAAATAAATGTAAGATCTGGAAGAAAATTTCCGAGGACTTCGTCGTGAACATCCTGAATAAAATCAAGGGAAACTCCTCTTCCAAAGCCCTGATATGCTATTGAAGAATCATGAAAACGGTCCGAGATTACTACGCTTCCCTCTTTAAGAGAAGGCAGTATACATTTTTGAATGTGTTCTTTTCTATCGGCAACAAACAATAAAAACTCTGATACGGGATCCATATCATCATTAAGAAGCATTTTCCTTATTTTCATCCCAATCCCCGTTCCGCCCGGTTCTTTGGTAAGTATTACTTTTCTGCCTTTTGATTCAAAAAATTCTTTAATTTTCAATGCTTGTGTTGTCTTACCGGAACCATCTATTCCTTCGACGGTAATAAAAATACCTTTATTCACTTTATGCCTCCGTACATCTTTGTTATAATTGCTTCCACTACATTAACAGTCACTGCATTACCTAATGTTTTATACCTTTGTGCATCTGAAATTACAACCTCTTTCCCTTCCTCGTTTACGCCGTACTTCGTCCAATTATCGGGAAACCCTTGGAGCCTTTCACACTCTAAAGGAGTAAGCCTCCTGATGCGCCCTTCAACATCGTAAAGCCCGCTTTTTGCACCAGCCCCTCCTCCTAGTGCACGAATAGAAACGGATAATCCGTCGGGAGCGTAAACTCTTCCCCACATTGTGTCTTTATCGCTTATTCTCCCTATTTGCCGGAGTTTGGGTTCTTCCACAAAGTTTCCGTTCCAGCTCGCATACTGTCTTGCCGTGAGAGCTGTTTTATGTGAGAGTATCCCTTTTTTATCCTTTCGGGATTCATTACATGTTGCAACTTCTTCCCATGGATAAAATACTTTTCGTCTGGGTCCTTCTCCAAGATGTCCGATAATGAACACCCGTTCCCTGTTTTGCGGAACACCGTAGTTTTTGCTGTTAAATACCTTCCATTCAATGCTATACCCCATACTGGCAAGAAACCTAAGTATTGTCTGGAAAGTTTGTCCATGCTGGTGAGATAGTAAACCTTTAACATTTTCGAGTAAAAAATGTCTGGGTCTTTTGTCCTTGAGAATCCGTACGATATTAAAAAAGAGAGTTCCTCTTGCTTCGTTAAAGCCTCTCCTTTTTCCAGCAACCGAGAAAGGCTGGCAAGGAAATCCTCCAACAAGGAGATCGAAGTCTGGGATTTCTCTGGGAACAATGTTTGTCGCATCGCCGAAGTTTTTGTGTGTTGGGAAATGCCTCTTGTAGATTTGCTTTGCATACTTATTTGTTTCTGAATAACCCACGCATTCCCATTCGAGTAATTTGTCCTGAGTGCCGTAGTGTTCTCCTGGTCTTCCGGTACTCTCTCGTTGTAAGGATCGTATATTAGAAATTCCTTGTTTAATTCCAAGTTCAAAACCTCCTATTCCAGAAAAAATTGAAAAATACCTCATCCAATAATCACCTTATATGATCATTACTATCGCAAACATGACAAAGAGAACAATTATAAAAAGACATGAACTCAATGCCAATTCTACCACATCTTCAACATCGGCACCACTCATTCCTGCAACATCGGGCAGTTCTCCTGCTAAAAATAAGGATACCATCAAAACAGCTCCAACTTCTGCGACAGAAGCAACAGAACCTTTTAACCATTGTCCTTTAAAAGCACTGATAACTAACTGCTTATTGGATATTACCACAAAAAGATCAAAAGGAAGAAGTATCAGCCATTGAAAAAGTACAACAACAAGATTTCTTATTTTTCTCAGATTATTTGACAGTGTCCTCATCTATTCATCTCCTCTTTAAGAATTTTCCTTTAACACGAAATTTATAAGTGCTTGAGCCAGGTTGGAAACTATAATCCGTACTCTTTTTATG
>JALTEL010000219.1 GCA_027073945.1 Caldifarciminota bacterium
AGCTTATTTTTCAACAGGTATAGAATTGATAAAGAAAAGGAGAATTAAGGGTGTTATTTACCTATTTGTAGGAATAGCAAAATATCCTTTAAGGTTTGATTTAATCTATAAGACATATAAATTACTAAAAATGAAGTTAAAATGACCATTCCCGCTGCTCCGATACCATCTGTAATTTCTCTATGGCAAGCACTTTCAGGCAAACCCACAACTGGTCAACCTTGGATTGAAAAGCTTTTAGGGACATCTGTTAAGTTCTTTTCCCGCGGCATGTGGGCTATGGCAGAAGGGGTAGCAGCGATTCTTGATAGAAGAGATAAAAAAAATGGTCAGGTATGGCTGCCCGATTATTTTTGCAATGAAGCTCTTGCTCCTCTCAGGAAGAAAGAAATAAGCCTCCATTTTTATCCAATCAAGGACAATCTTTCACCTGATTGGGATAAACTTGAAGCCAAGGCAGTAAAATATGGTCCCCCGGATGTTTTTATTCTGGTTCATTATTTCGGATTTACCAACTTCCTTGATGAATCAAATATGTTTTGTGATAAACACGGTGCTGAATTATTAGAGGATTGCGCCCATCTTCTTTTGCCTGTAAATGGTTGCGGGCAGAATACGGCTGTTTTCAGCCCTCGAAAGCTCCTTTCGCTTCCTGAAGGGGGATTATTGATCGTGCCAGATAGTATCCCGGTTCAGCAAACAGAGAATATCTTTCTACCCGGTAAAAAATTAATTTTAAAATGGTTAACGCGGCGTTTTGCTCAACGAATGCTGCTAACTATGGGAATATCCTGGCATCGTTTTCGTAAAACCGCCGGCAGCAAAGCAAATAATCGCCGTATTGATAAAACAAGCCAAAATATTAGGATATTCCCTGATAAATATGCATTAAAACTACTTGCAGTAATGGAAGAAAATCTTGGCCAGGTTATTGACAAACGCAGAAAAAATTATATCCGGCTCTTACAGGCAATAGAAGGGAGAGAATTAGTCAGACCTCTATTTCCTTCTATGCCAGATCAGGTTTGTCCTTATGCTTTTCCTATTCTTTTTTCGGATAAAAAGGATGCCGTTGCCCTCCAACTTCAAAATAATGGTATTCCCGCAAGTAGTTGGCCTGATCTGCCCCCGGAAGTCATAAGTTCAAAACATGAACATGAAATTGCCGTCTGGTTACAGGAGCATATCCTCCTTTTACCGGTTCATCAGGATCTCAGTGATAAACAGGTAGATTATATGGCATCCAAATTGAGAGATATTTTGAGGAAAGAAGTAGAATAAGTATGGTTCATATGGAAATTCGGGCTTTTGGCCAGGAGGAATGGGATGATATTGTTTCAACTTTGGACGATCTCAGCCTGATGCAGACGTGGGAGTTTGGTGAGGCAAAAGCACAAATTGGTCCCTGGAAGGTATGGCGCGCTATTTTTCGCGAGGGCGACGAAACTATTGGAGCGGCTCAGGCTATGATCCGCACTATTCCCCTTCTAAACAGGGGGCTGGTGTGGATTAATCGGGCTCCTCTTTTAAAAAATAAGGACATGCTGCATTCCGACATATATGTTGATATACTCAAAGAACTTAAAAGGTATTGGGTAGATGAAAAGAAAATGTATTTGCGGATCGCTCCCCCTTTGATGGCTTTTGAGAGTAGTTGTGAATTGTTTAAGGAAGCAGGTTTTTTACGTGCAAGCAAAAAAGATGGATGGGCCTCTGAAATTGTAGATTTGTCAAGATCATTAGAAGACCTTCGTAAAGGTCTTAAACAAAAATGGAGAAATTGTCTTAATAAGGCTGAACGTCTTGAGGTGACCTGTGAACTTGGAAGCTCTGCTACTTTAATGGAGGAAATGTTAGCCGATTATAATATGCTTATGCAAAACAAAGGTTTCAATACATCGGTTACCCCCGAGTTAATAACAGCATTGCAAAATTTACTCCCTAATTCAAGGAAGATGGTGATTTTTGCGGGTAGGCAGAAAGGTATCAAATTGGGGAGCATACTTATCGCTACCTATGGTAATACATGTATGTATCTGATTGGCGCAACGAACAATATTGGCAGGAAGGCAAATGCCAACTATTATCTGATCTGGAAAGCCATCTGTGAGATGAAAGAAAGGGGTTACAAGTGGTTTGACGTTGGAGGAGCCCACTCAAGAAATACCCCCCGTGGCATTTTGCACTTCAAGAGGGGTTTGTGCGGAAAACCTTATCAATTGATGGGAGAAGTTGAGGCGTACCGAGGCGGCTTTATAAACAAAATGATCAGAAAACGTATTGAAACCTCAAGATAGTGCCGAACTATACGTTTATATTCACCGCAGATCAACGGAAGAATACTGAAAAGATTATCCTTTGTGATCTCTGCGCCTTGAGCGAAACGGGCGGTTAAAATATGGGAAAGAAGGCCAGATAAATGAGAATCAGATACCTTATTGCCAATTCCATCCTGGGCCGTCTTCTGATTAACATAACAAAAAGACAAAACAATAATGATAAAGGCGCCTTAAAGATATTAATATATCACGACATCCAATACAAGGATTTTGATAAATTTGAAGCGCAAATAAAATGTATTGACAGGCATTATGGGTTTGTCAAACCGGATGACCTGCAAGATATATTATCCGGTAAAATGAAATATACCGGCACAAAAGTTCTCTTGACATTTGATGACGGGTTTAAATCCAATGCATTGCTTACAGAAAAAATATTAGACCCTCTTGGCATCAAAGCAATATTTTT
>JALTEL010000220.1 GCA_027073945.1 Caldifarciminota bacterium
ATTTTTGTATTTGATATCCGGAGAAGAACTACTGTTACTTATCATTAATTTTTAATCCTTATCCTCTTCTAAAAAGCAAGTTGAAGGTTTTGAGCAAGATTCGGAAGTCAAGAAACAGGGAGCGGTTTTTGAGGTAGTAAAGGTCGTATTGGAACTTTTCAAAGCTGTCTTCCACCGAACGAGCGTAGGGAAAGTTTATCTGTGCCCAGCCGGTGAAGCCGGGCTTTATTAAATGGCGCAGGTGGTAATAGGGGATTTCTTTTTCTAATTGGGAAATAAATTCCGGCCTTTCCGGCCTGGGACCGACCAAGCTGATATCTCCTTTTAAGATATTGAGCATTTGAGGAAGCTCGTCGAGATGACTTCGCCTTAAAAATTTTCCAACTTTTGTTACTCTGGGATCTTCTTTTCTTGCCCAAACAGCTCCTGTTTCTTTTTCCGCGTTTTTCTGCATGGACCTGAATTTAACCAGCAGGAAAGGAACTTCTTTTTTTCCGATTCTCCTTTGGGAATAGAATACCGGGCCACCGTCATCAAGCTTGATAGCCAGGGCAATTAAGAGCCAGAAGGGCGAAGAGCAAACCAAAAAGAACAAAGCCGACACAATATCTATTATCCTTTTTATTTTATCTGTCAGTTCTTTTTCTTTTTCCTTGAGGTTTTCTAAAAACCAGGTTTGAGTAACGAAAGATATTGGAATTTTTTCACAAATTATCTCGTATGCTTCAGATAGGTCAAGAAGATTTATTTTTAAGGGAAGGCATTGATAAAGTTTTTTAACAAGCGAGACCTTGGATTCAAGATTCTCAGCTATGATTAAGGTGTCAATTTTATTTTCTCTGGCTTGTTTTAATATGTCCTTTTCTGGGTTTAGGAAACCGATTAGCTTGTAGCCGAGGTGGGGATTTTCCCGGATAATTTTTGCTAATTCTTCTGATTGGGGATTTTCTCCGATTATAGCGGTTGCGCTTTGGAAGTGGAGAGAAAACAAGGAGTAGAAGGTTTTTCTCCAAGCCAAAGCCAGAATTCCGAACAGCGATATATTCAAGAATAAGTTTGTTTTAGGGCTAATTCCGAAAAAAGGAAATAGATAGAAAAAAGTTATCCCTATTGCCAAAGCGAGTCCGAGGCCAGCGATGAACCGGGTATAAAAGAAAAATGGAACTTTAAAAAGAGAAAGGTCGTAGAATCCGAAGATATAAAAAATCACAAGCCAGAGAAAATATAAAATTGTGAATGGCAAAAGGTGATGGGCAAGAATTGTCCAGTTAAAGTTTTCAAAAGAGCGGATAATCAAAGTGAAAATCAAAGAGAGGTAGAGAAGTAAAATATCTTCGGTGAAAAGAAGAACTTTGCGTAGATTAAGAGTTTTTGGCATTATATTATGAGAGTGTTGATTTCCGCTCGCAATCTAAATTTAGAGATTTTGCTGCGGAGAAATTGTTCAACTTTCTTATTATTGTATTTTAAGCAAGAATATTGTAAAATACAAACCAATGGGGAAAAAAGCTAGAGAAAAAAAAGAAAGAAGGGAGAAAATAGAGAGAGGAGAAATAGCGGTGCCTAAAAAAGAAAAGCCGGAGATCAGGCCCGTCGCTATTTGTAAAGGGATTATCTTTATTGGTCTCGGGTTGGCTCTGTTTACACCTCTGATTATCAGCGGAAAATTTTTCTTTCCATTTGTCGGACCCAAAAGCATTTATTTTATGGCTTGGGTTGAAATAATGTTTGCCGCTTGGCTGATTCTCCAGTTTTTCTCCAAAAGATATCGTCCGAGATTCAATTTTCTTTTATTAGCTATTATTTTATTTGTAGTTGTTTTGGTTTTGAGCTCTATTTTAGGGGTGGATACTTCCCGAAGCATTTGGTCAAAATATGAGAGAATGACAGGCCTTTTGATGTGGTTCCATCTGTTGGCATTTTTCTTAGTGGTTTCCTCCACCTTTAGAAAAAGATCCGATTGGTTTAAAATTTTTGCCATTTCAAGCTTTGTGGCGGTTTTAGTGAGTTTTCTTGCCCTGGGCCCTAAAATCGGGGCGAATTTTTTTTTTGTTTTTTTTACTCGGGGAGGGGCGACCATTGTCAACAGGTCTTTTTTAGGCACTTATTTGCTATTCAATTTCTTTTTGGTCCTTTATTTGCTTTTCAAAACGAAAAAAGGATTAAGAATATATTCTGGGATTTCTTTAGCGATAATTTTTCTTGCTCTGCTTTTAAGCGGCGCTCGGGCGGCGATTATTTCTACATTAGGAGGGTTGGCTTTGCTCTTTTTGTCTTGGCTGTCTTTTCGCCATAAAGGAAAATTAAGAGTAGCCGGTGTTTTTCTTTTGGTGATTTTTGTTGTCGGAGTTTTGGGTATTATGTATTTTGCACTTCAGCCCGGCAATTATATTTATGAAGAGATGATTCATATGGCTAGTAAATCAAGGATGGCTGTTTGGCAAGCGGGCTGGAAGAGCTTTTTGGAAAGGCCTTGGCTTGGCTGGGGGCCGGAGAACTTTGAATTGGCTTTTATTAAACATTTTGATCCCCGACTTGCCCTTCATGAATACGGAGGGGAAGTTTGGTTTGATAGAGCTCATAATATTGTGGTTGATACCTTAGTGACTTCGGGCGTTATTGGCTTTCTGGGATATGTCTTGATATTTTTTTCCACTTTCTATATTTTGTGGAGAAAGTATTTTCGGGAGAAAATTGATTTTTGGCTGGTTTCAATAATTTCTGTTGCTTTGATAGCGTATGTTGTC
>JALTEL010000221.1 GCA_027073945.1 Caldifarciminota bacterium
AATAGGATACACTATCCCGGGAGCTCCCTCCTTTTGTTTTTGAAACTCTCATCGTTTCTCTATTTCTGTTACCTTTATTTTGAGGAAACATTATCCCCTTCGGTGCAATTATTTTTGAGGAATAACGACAAATTGAATGTATATAATGGAGGGTTTAAAATAATACAGTCTAACATAAGGAGGTTTTATGAGATTCATGCTAATGCTATTAGTTATATCAACATTATTCGGCCAGCAGATTGAAACGCGTGATGGAGCCAGATTAAAGAGCAATTCTCTAAAGTTAAAAAATGATCGAGTATATCTGAAAGACACAACCCTAAGTAAAGAAATGGTGAGGCGAATAATGTTCGTGAAAAATACACAGGAGCGACAAACCACCATGCACACCTGGAGCATCAAAAAGATTTTAGCGATGAAAGACAGTGCTATGGCTGCATTTCCTCATGAAAAGGGCATAACCATACTTGATAATGGAATGCTGCAATTAAATGGTGATGGCACAAGAAGCTTTACTTACCATTTTATCGGTATCATAAATTCTCCAGAAAGAAAGGATATGGCAACGCTAAGACTGTATTTTGACCCTGAATTGGAAAAAATTTATGTTATATCAGCAAGAACAATCAAGAAAAACGGCACTGTAATTAACTTTTCTCCAAAAGACATGAAAATCAGCAAACCAAGAGAGGGTATGGTTTTTTTTGACAAGGGATATACCATGACAATCAATATACCGTCCTGTGAGGTGGGTGATGTAGTTGAATATATTTACAAAGATTACATTTTTTCGCCATGGAATAAAAAAATATTCACTGCTTATTGGAGTTTTACGGGAAAAGACCCTGTCTGGATATCATCATATACTGTGAAAATGCCAGACACGTCAAGCTTCCATTACAAATTGCTGCGCATGGATACTATAGCTCTTGACACGGCTTATACAATTTCCCACCATATCAAAACTTACAGGTTCAATACGTCCAAATTAGCAGGTTATACAGAAGAGCCCTTAATGCCGAGTCCTGGAGATTTTCTTCCTGTCATGGCAGGCTCAAACCAGCCCGACTGGAGTTATATATTCAAATGGTACAGTGATTTCCAGAAAAGCAGAATGACAGTTACAAATGACATAAAATATCTTGCCGACAGTATAGTAAGTAAAGCATCCGATATTGATGATTCCATTGCACGCATTTATTACTTTGTTCAACAAAACATAAGATATATATCCATTAAAGGTGCCGCTGCGTCCGGAGTTTCAGGACATCCTGCAGAACAGACACTGAAAAATGGTTACGGAGACTGTACAGACAAGGCAATACTGTTCGCAACAATGCTGAAAGCAGAAGGCATTGAAGCTTATCCTGTGTACCTAAGAACAAACAACGGGCCTTCGCTTATTAAAGAAATTCCCTCTTATTACGGTAATCACGCCATAGATCAAATCTTTTATCCCGATAAAAAGTATAGATTTCTGGATGCCACAGGCGTTTTTAACAGATACCCATCCTTTTCCGCCTGGGACCATGGAGTATATGCAATCAATGCAATAAAAAAGGGTATATATTTCATAGACGTACCAAAGCCTGAGGAAAACCTTCGTGAATATACTTACAAAATGCAGCTCGATTCTGCTGGGACACTCTTTGTCAAATTCTATTCGTCATATACAGGAGATTACGAAGCAAGTATCAGATATTATTGGAACTACTGGAAAAAGGAAGACAGAATGCGTATAGCTCAGAATATGACTGCAAAAATATATCCCGGAGCTGTTATGGACTCATTCAATCTCATCAACCTAAAAGACATTTCAAAACCTTTTCATCTGATTCTCTATTACCACATACCAAATTATCTTAAAAAATATGGGAAATACTACCTGTTAAGCCTTCCTGAGATTAAAGACAGATATAATTTCCCGGAGATTGCACTTTCAAAAAGGCATCATCCTTTACTTTACCACACTTCTTTAGAAATAAAAGACAGCATTATGCTCACTGTTCCTGACAATTTTAGTTTGTTGCCGCAGGGGGATTCAATATCCGATTCCACTGCCAAAAGTTATTATAAAGGCACACTAAAACTCAAGAAAAACAGCATAATTTTCAGAGATGCCTTTAAGAGGTACAGCAGAAAAATACCAGTATCAATGTATGAAAACTACAGAAATGAAATTCTGAAGATAAAAAAATTTGTTTCCACACCCATTGTTTTTGAACACACGGAGGTGCGATGATGAAGAACCTGATATTATTCAGTGCGATCGGAGTTTTTTTCGCAAGCTCATGCGGCATAAATAAAAACAAGCCCCTTATTTTTAACGATATTATCTACATGAGAAGCGGTGAGGAAGTACCTGCAAAAATTGTAAAAATTAAAGATAGTGTGGTTTATTTTACAACGCCATCTGGCAAGCACCAATTGCCTTCTGATAGCATATCAAGTATTGATATCGGTAAAATTCGCAGAGGTGATACATGGAAAAATATCAATGAGATAAGCGATACTGTGCTGCAAAATGCCATACATTATGACGTATCCAGATACGCAGGTCATAACTATGTAAACCTTCTTATAGAGAAAGACATTACTATGCAAAAAGACTCTTCTTACACTTTAACAGTACGAATAATAAGAAAAATACTCACTGAAGTCGGGAGCAGAGCGGGAAACATTGCTTTTGATTATCCCGATTTTGCAGATGCAAACATAGTATTTGCAAGAAGCATATCAAAAAAAGGACATATCGTACATATAAGGGATAATGCAATAGAAGACGCCAATCTGCTTGATGAATATCCATATTACAGTCATATCAAGCAAAAGAAATTTGCAGTACCGGAGTCAAAACCCGGGAATATCATTGATGTTGAATATAAGATATATTATCCTCCCACCTCCCTGCACAACCCATTTTATTTCAGTATTAATTTTGGCACTGCCGAGCCTACAGTACTTGCAATGGTTCACCTCTTCATTCCTTCAACATTTTCCATTAATTTTTATCAGGAAAGACTCGAAAAGCCACGGATATCCAATAAAGGGAATAAGTTAGCATACACCTGGGAGGCAAAAGACTTGTATGGCATTTACAGTGAACCCTATTCGCCTCCAGCTTCGTATATATTGCCATTTCTTACATTTGGAAGTAAACAAACATGGCGCTCTATTGCAAATTACATAACCAGTAACTTGGCTTCATTGCAAATGCCTGCCAAACAGCAATTCCAAACGCCTTTTGCATTATACAATGATATTCAGAAAAATATTGAATATGTGCCATGCCCACCTTCGTATTCTCACTACAGATTCAGAAAATTATCAGGCATAATTACGGACGGCTACGCGAATCTACTCGACAAATCCTCGCTGCTTTATGCAATATTGAAAAGCAAAGGATACAAAGTAAAATTCTACCTTGTAAAGACTAAAAATGAGCCAATTACCACTATAGTTCCACAACTGGGTTTGTTTGACGGAGCATGTGTACTCTTGAATGATTCTGTATATCTCTTTCCTGCATCTCGTTACACACCTTACGGATATATACCTCCTGCATATCAGGGCGGTATTTATCTCGATACGCAAACAGGGGAGATTGGGCGTATTCCTCTTCTTATTCCAGAAGACGAAAAAACAGTGGTAAAAAGGGATTGTCTTATTCAAGGTGATGATATTCTGGTCACAGAAACAAGAATATACAAGGGATACAACAACGCACGCATAAGAAATCTGGGAAGATTCAAAGACGATGAAATAAGAAAACGCATAGAAAAAAAACTCGCTATGGTATGGGGAAATGCCAGTCTTTTAAACCTTTCTTACACACCATTTGACTCACTATCGCAAACATTCACATTGGAACTGCAATATAAAGTCGGACAGTATATTCATCACTCAGGTAAATTAATAATGTTCAAACTTCCCGGTATATTCAGAAAGAGTGCCATGATGTCTTTATTCAGACATTACCCGTTATTTCTGCAAAATGCTATAAGCTATACATACAAAAATTCACTTGTCATACCGGGTAATTTTAAAATTGTCAGTATGGGAAGACCGAATCTGATAAGGACAAACGAGGCTATGTATAAAATCTCTTATCTTTCAAGCAAGAAACGCATTATAAAGGAGGAGAGTTTCATCAGAGTCAATGACATTATAGAGCAAAATGAATATAAAAAATATTTAAATGTCATAGAATCCGGGGTTAAGAATTCTGAGAACTGGATAATTCTGAAATCAAAGTGATTGTTCTTGGTATAGAAACATCCTGTGATGAAACCTCTGCGGCATTGGTTTCGGATAATTTTAAAGTCCTGTCACAGGTAGTGTTATCTCAAAAGGAACACTCCGAATTCGGAGGTGTTGTTCCCGAAATAGCCTCCAGGCTTCACACACAGAATATACAATATGTAGCAGACCGGGTTTTTAAACAGGCAAATTTAAGGCCATCTGACATTGACGGAATAGCCGTGACTTATGGGCCAGGACTTGTCGGTTCTCTCATAGTAGGGCTCATGTTCGCAAAAGCCCTTGCTGTCAGCCTGAAGAAAACTTTTATAGGGATAAATCATCTTGAAGGGCACATGTTCTCTGTTTTTCTCACATACCCGGAACTAAGGCCGCCAATATTATTTCTCCTTGTCTCCGGAGGACATACCGAAATTATTCTTATGAAAGACTTCTTTGATTATACTGTTCTCGGAACCACGATGGACGACGCAGCAGGCGAATGCTTTGATAAGGTATCAAGACAAATGGACATACCATACCCCGGCGGGCCTGTTCTTGACAGACTTGCTGTACAAGGTGATGAGAATTTCTACAGATTTCCCGTTGCACATGTAAAGGGTTTTAACCTGAGTTTCAGCGGATTAAAAACATCTGTGCTTTATTATATTAAAAATCACACCACAAAATTTGTTGAACAGCATAAAAATGACATTGTTGCTTCATTTCAAAAAGCCGCTGTTGATATGCTCTGTAATAAACTAATGCTTGCACAGAAAAAAACAGGGGTAAGTAAAATTGCAGTTGTGGGTGGAGTATCAAATAATACCCGATTAAAAAAGGCTTGCAGCAAGGCATTTGGCAAATTTGAGCTGTATTTTCCGCTTGCCGCCTATACGACAGATAATGCCGCCATGATTGGAGCTGTGGGGAATTTAAGAATAAAGAAAGGAGAAAGCTCTTCTATGTCTCTTGGAGCAGTGCCAGATCTTTATCTGTAAAGGCTTTATCCATATTATCTGTCCATCCGAATTACGAATTTATTGATAAAGATATTGATTTCAATCAGGGATAATCCTGGTGCACAAAACTATTACGCTGCAACTAAACAGGGTTTGATTGTCTATAATAATTTATACAATTTACTTTGAAATAACGAGAGCTTTTCATTATAATTATACTACAAATGAATATAAAAATTGCTATAGATGGTCCTGCAGGCTCAGGCAAAACTACAACTGCCAAGCTGGTAGCTAAAAAATTGGGGCTTACGCCCATTGATACAGGGGCAATGTACAGAGCCGTGGCACTTATGTGTATAAGAGAGGGTATTGATATACACAATGAGAGTGAAGTAGTCAGAATAGCAAATGAGGTCAACGTTGACCAGAAATTTGAAGATGATGAATTAAAAACTTTTTTAAACGGGGAGAATGTTACTGAAAAGATACGAACTAAAGATGTTTCCCGAATAGTATCGATCATAGCGAAATACAAAGGGGTACGAAAAAGACTTGTAAAACTTCAGAGAGAGATGGCGAAAAGAGGGGGAGTGGTTATAGAAGGCCGAGACATAGGACTCGTTGTAATTCCCGATGCGGATGTGAAGGTGTTTATGAAAGCCAATTTAGAGCAAAGAGCAAAAAGAAGGCTGAAAGAATTAAAAGACAAGCATATCAACATCAGTTTTGACGAGGTTTTAAAAGAATTATCCAAAAGGGATGCCATAGATTCAAACAGAGAACACTCTCCCTTGAAAATTCCTGAGGATGCCATTATAATAGATACAACTAACACAACTGTTGAAGAACAGGTGAGCATTATAATAAAGGAGGTTCAAAATAAAAATATTACATGAGTTTTAAATGGTTCCTGGCTTATCTCGTTCTCCAACCCCTATTTGGCTTTATTTTCGGCGCAAGGGTATATGGAAAAAATAATGTTCCCCGAAAAGGCAGATTAATAATCTGTGCCAATCACACTTCATTCTGGGATCCTCCTCTTGTCGGATGGGCTGTATTTCCAAGAGAAGTGAACTTTCTTGCCAAAATAGATTTGTTTGTTCACAACAGGTTATTTGCATGGCTGATAAAGACTTACAATGCCGTACCGATCAATCGCATAAACTCATTGAAAGCCTTACGTATAGCCCAAAACTTGATTTCAGAAAACAAAGCACTGGTCATCTTCCCCGAAGGCACAAGAAACAGAACAAAAGACAGGTTGTTCTTGCCATTCAAAGACGGTGCGGCTTTACTTGCGCTAAAGACGAATACCAATATACTACCCATTTTTCTCAAAGAAAGCAAGGGAAGTTTCTGGGATTGGGTGTTCAGGAAAAGACAACTTATAATAACAATTGGAAAATTAATAGATACCTCTTGCTACGCTTACAATAAAACTGATATAAAAGCCTTAACGAATGAAATTAAACAAAGGATGACACAACTTGCACAAAGAAGTTAAATTAACAGAGGAATTCGGGTTCTGCTATGGCGTGAAAAGGGCGCTTGAAATAGCACAGGATGCCATGGAAAAGGGAACGAACTTTGATACCCTCGGTCAAATTATACACAATCCAAATGTTGTACAGTCCTTTGAAGAACTCGGTGTAAATGTTATAAATGACCCTGCTGAAAGCAGTAAAGATGCCGTATTGGTGAGGTCTCACGGTGTCCCAAAGGACATTATGGAAAAGGCAACAAAATTAGGTAAAAAAATACTGGATACCACATGTCCGTTTGTTCAACAAGCTCACAGAGCCGCCGAACAGTTATACAGGCATAATTACACTGTCCTTATTGTTGGCAAGGAGAAGCACCCCGAGGTTATCGGTATTCTGAGCTATACGGAAAATAAAGCACATGTGGTTTCAAAGGCAAAGGATATAATAAAGCTAAATCTTCGTAGCAAAAAAGTGGGGATAGTAGCACAAACAACAATGAGGCTTGACCCCATAAAAGAAGTAATATCAGCTGTTCTAAATCAATCACCAAGGGAAATAAAATTCATAAATACAAGATGTAGTACAACGGAGAGAAGACAAATACAAACGGCAAAGCTCGCCAGGGAAGTTGAAATTATGGTTATTATAGGCGGGAAGAACAGTTCAAATACAAAGAGATTATTTGAAATTGCCAAAAAAATGGGGGCTAAAACCTATCTGATAGAGCATCCCCGTGAATTAAAGGCAGAATGGTTTAAGAACATTCACAAAGTCGGCATTACGGGTGGAGCATCCACTCCTCCCGAACACGTTCTGCAAGCCAAGACAACAATAGAAAAAATTTTACAAGGAGGTTAAAACAATATGGAAGAAAATATTGTAAACGCTACAAATGATGATGAGTTTCTGAGACTTGTAAACGAGTCTCTGAACATCCCCAACGAAGGAGAGATTCGTAAGGGCAAAATAATAAAAATAACACCTTCTGAGGTGTACGTTGACATTGGATCAAAGTCAGAAGGGATAGCCTCAAGGTGGGAGTTCAAAGAGCCTGACATTAAGGAGGGTGATGAGGTATTTGTGTATATAGAGGCGCTGGATGGACCCGATGGCAGAACCATTGTATCAAAACATAAAGCTGATTTCCTAATGTCCTGGGATAAAATAAAGGAAGCCTATCAGAACAATACTACTATTAAGGGTAAGGTGCATAAACAGGTAAAAGGCGGGCTTATGGTTGACATTTTTGGCGTGTCCGCATTTTTACCCGGCTCACAGATAGACGTTAAAAGGGTTAAATCCATTTCATCTTATGTGGGAAAAGAAATAGAGGTCAAGGTTATTAAAATAAACCGCGCAAGAAAAAATATTGTTGTTTCAAGAAAAGAGGTGTTAGAAGAGGATCGGGCAAAGGTAAGAGAAAAATTATTTGAACTTAAACAAGGTGACATTGTGGAAGGCGTGGTTTCAGGTATAGCGGATTTCGGAGCATTCGTGCAAATAGATGGTATAGAGGGAATTGATGCACTTATACACATATCAGACTTATCCTGGACTAAAATTGACAGTCCACTTGATGTAATTGAAAAAGGTGACAGAATAAAGGCTAAAATTCTCGAAGTTGATCCCATGAATCTGAAAATATCACTTGGTTATAAGCAGCTTCAGCCACATCCGTGGGAAAAAGTTAAGGAAAAATATCCTATCGGTACAAAAATTAAAGGTAATGTCAAAAAAATCATTGAATACGGCGTTTTTGTAGAATTAGAGCCAGGGATAGAAGGTCTTGTGCACATTTCAGAAATGAAATGGGGAAAACCACCGGCTCATCCCTCAAAGTTAGTTAAAGAAGGAGATACCATTGATGTAGTAATTCTCAATGTAGATATAGAAAGACAGAGAATTTCCCTTGGTATGAAACAGGCACAGCCAGACCCATGGTCCATAATTGAAGAAAAATATCCCATAGGTTCAATAGTCAGAGGAACAGTCAAGGAATTTGGCAATTTTGGAGCCTATGTAGAACTCGAAGAGGGTATTGAGAGCTTTTTGCATGTCGGGGATATTTCCTGGACACAGAGGTTCCGCCTTCCAGAGGAAGCTCTGAAAAAAGGTCAGAAAATACGCGCAAAAGTGTTGAACATAGACAAAAAAGACAGATTTATAGAATTGGGAATAAAACAACTGTACGATAACCCATGGAACGAAATACTCAAGCAACTGCCTCCTGGCACCACACTGAAAGCAACAGTAAAAGAGGTTGGGCAGCGCGGCATACTCGTTGAAATAGATAAAGGATTGGAAGGATTTATCCCGGGCTCACAACTTCAGAAAAGGGGCGATCTCAAGGAATCCTATACACCGGGCGAAGAATTGA
>JALTEL010000222.1 GCA_027073945.1 Caldifarciminota bacterium
GGCCGTGCTCCAGTCCACCTTATTAGACGTTGTCATACCCGTGCTGTTGCTACCGTCTTTAGTGGCCGCTGCCTTTGCCTGGGCCTCTCTTTCTTTTTCTGCCCCCATTCTAACTAAGTCATTGGCGGCGACAATAGCAGCAATGTTTTTAATGGGAATATTCTTATAAGCCGGATGTTGTGCATATTTCAACATAACCTGCCGATATTTACTCATTTCGGGGTTCTGGGCAATATAATTATCAACCTCTATTTTATTTTCTATTGCAGCAACCCTGCCGGCAACCTTTTCGTCAATTATTTTGGAGATTACTTTTTTGTCGTCGGGGTCAATTTCTTCCTCTTCCTCGCCGCTAGCCTCTTCTTTTTCAGAAAAGGTAACACCCTCTCTAACTTCAGGCTCAATATCCTTTACTTCTTTTGTTGCCTCTTCTTTGGCTTCCTCTTTATTCTCAGCCTCTTTATTATCTGTTTCATTAGCGGCATCTTGCCCCATGTCGGTGTTATCATTATTTTGGGTGGTATCCTCTGTAGTAATATCTAATTGCTCTTCCTGTCCGGTATCTTTTGTTTCATCATCCATTTTGGTTTTTCCATTTAATTTATAACACAGACTATTTTATCTAAACTACCCCAACTTGTCAAATGGGTCTAGGTCGGGCTTATTACTGGTCGGCCCCTCTAACGCTCTAATTATCATGTCGGGTGTTTCCATTACCTCCCTATAAGCCGCAAGCTTTGCCCTCTTCACATCCATTTCCTCCTTTGTTGCATCGGGATTATTGGCTAAGATTTGCTCTTTCAACACCTCAATATTTTCCCTGAGGATATCCTGTATTAATAACCAGAATGCCCCTGTCCTTCCCACTTTCAGCGTAGCAAGGGCTGCACTTCTCTGCTTCTTAGTGGCGAACAAATTACTGACCATTGTTTGTTGGCAAACCACTAGTTTGGCTTGGTTTGACTGGGGCAGTTGGCTGTGGTTGCCCAATTGGCGGTGAACCCGGTGGTGTAAACTGAGCCGCCCGCTCGCCCTGTGGGAATAGCTCCGGCTTGACTTTCTTTATTTCTAATGCCCTTTCGTGGGCCAACCGGTGGGCCTGCATAGCCTTTGTGTCATTACCCTTAGAATGGATCTCTAAATGCACGTTGTGATCATCCTCGGCGTGTATCTCCACAAGCTTGTTTTCGTTAAGGCTGTCGTTTTCTCTTTCTGCTATTCTTTCGTCAATGGTGGGAGGGAATAGCCTCTCCACCTCATCCTTAGTCATTCCATTCAATCTCCCTAGCCGTTTCAGCCCATATCGCCTATTTGCGGTGGGATCTTGGAACGCCATTGCGAAATAAGAAGTTAGCTGTTGCCTTTCCTCAAATTGTTTAGCCCGGCTCAACACTTGGCTTTCAATCTTTACGTCCGGATCTAACCTTGCCGAAATATCCTTTTTCATCAAGGGACGCCATTTGTTTCCAAATGCTCCCACCAGCCGGATCACTTTTTTGTCTATCTTATCGGCAAAGTTATCTTTATAAACCTGATACCATTGACGCCAAAATCTCCTCTCGCTCCAGCCAAAGATCTTAGCCGCTAAAGAATATCTAGTGTCGCCTCGTGATGTAACAATATTGATCTCGCCTAACGTTCGCTTCTTTTCCGATATCATCCCCTGCTGAATGTCGGATGTTGCTGTAGCTTTTTGTGCTGATAAGTCTAGAGAATTATAAATAAAATCAAGTAGGCCAAGATTGGGTCGGCTCTTTACCAATGGCTCAATTGCCCCGGCAATACCACTCGGTGAGTCAACGGGGATGAACTTATTGAATGCAAAATTCAGGTCTTTACGATTAGTAATTTTATTGGAGTCATAAATATACATAGGATAAAGATCTGCCTTCATCGTATCCATGCCAAGATTGGCTGCCACGGCCCTTGCTCTCTGTTTATCTTCGGTCAAGTCGGCGATGGATGTCCCATCCCAACTGTGCGAATGAGGATAAAGGGCCCTGTCAATAATTGGCCAATAGTCATGCTTTATTTTCTTTATTCCGATAACAATGCTTCTTTGATTACCTAGCCAGACTTTTACCTTCTCAACCTTTCCCGTCTTGGGATCTTTATAATGCGTATACCAAACCGTAATGGTATATTCTCCATTGGGCCCAAGACTATTTTCGCTCTGAAAGTGATCTGACGTTTGCATACCCTGTGCTTCTTGCCTGGCATCTATTGCGTTCTGGAGTAAAGACTGGGGATCGCCGTTATCGAAACTTAGATCGTCCAGATTTATTCCCTCTTTAAGAATGTTGGGGTTCTCCTCTAGGGCTCGCCTTGTCATCCTGACTTCATGCCCCATAAATCTTGCCGCTCCCCTTCCGGTGCGATCACCATTTACAGAATTGGCCAAAGGATCGTGTAAAAACGGAATAGGATCAATGATGTGCGGAACTGGCAAATAAATGCCATTTGGGGGATCTCGGATATATTCCTCTAACGAAACTAAACCCCTGCCAAAAAAGAGGGTATCCCAATCCCAGTTGTAGTCAAGCTCGTCTTTCTGCATATCGGTGTAGTCATACTCCGCCATAGCGGTTAAGTTATCACCGACATCCTCATCTCCCCGCTCACGGCCGCTAAAAACAACGGATAGCCGGTCGCTATATAAGGAAGCAAGCACGGTTTGATGAATTGAAAACATTGTTGTGTCGCCAACCTTACTCTGATCTCTCTTTTGGTTGTTGTAAAGTTT
>JALTEL010000223.1 GCA_027073945.1 Caldifarciminota bacterium
GTTATACTACTGTGTAGAACTAAGACACAACTTTTTCATCCCCACTATGAGGTTATCCCATAAACACAAGAAAGGAGGTTAAATCGTTATGAAACAAAATAATCATAATACTTCGGTAAACTCTAATTTTGAGGAAGAGGGGATAGGTATGATTTGGAGCTCTTGTTTGATTGTATTTGCTCTGTAATTCTTTTGGGGTGTTGGTTGTGCAGATAGTTTATTTTTGAGGTGCAAATACTTGAATGAACGTATAAACTAAGTTATAATTTTAACAAAGTCAGGAGGTATTATGGAAAAAGTGCTTTTATACGGTTGGGGCTCTTCGGAGCACCTTGAAGTACCAGAAGTGAATGAAGGACTTGTCAGATTATTCAAAAAGATGAAAGTACCCTATGTTGTATATGAGGATGAGATTACCTGTGCAGAAGGATTGTCTGGTCTGGGATATACTGATGAGCTTTTGGAAATTGCCCCTAAGATAGTAAAGGGCATTGAAAAGGCTGTCAAAGATCAGGGCGTGACTATTGCTGTCACACCTTATGCAGCATCGTATTACGGATGGGAATATACTCTTAAAAAGAAAGGTTTTTCATTGCCCATACCTATGGTTCATATAGTCCAGTATTTATATGACAATTTGAATGTGCTAAAATTCAAAGAATACAATAAAAAGGTGCTCATACATGACGGTTGCAGGCTTGGAAGGTATGCAGGGATTACAAAAGAGCCGAGAGAAGTGCTTAAGAAAATTCCCGGTCTCACCCTGCTTGAAATTTACCATCCTGAGCTGGAGGTTGGTGTGAGAGGTTTGAAGCCGTGGAATACTTCTCCATGTCCGGGCGGATGGCTTGAGATAACAATGCAGCCTCTTATGAAATACGTGGCTTCCAATGTTATTGATAGATATGTAATGCCTGAGAAGCCTGATATCGTAACATCCACATGTGCCAATGGATACCATGCTTTTAAAAAGGGCAGAGAATACGGTAAGCAGAATGTAGAGGTAAAATTCTTTTCCAATATTGTGGAAGAAGCACTGGAGGAATGATATGGAAAGAAATGTAGACAAGATTTACAACGATTATGTTGATAGAATAGTTAGCCAAGGTGCTGAGAGTGAAACAGTGCGGGTTGCCCTCGGCAGGGCTATCAATGCATTTCGCAAGAATAGACAGGCAGCTCTGAATAAGTTTCCTCATTCAGTGGCACTCGCGGACGAGGTGAGAAGAATTAAAGAATATTCGGTCTCGCATATGGAGGAGTTGGTGGACAAAGCCTGTAATGCCATTGAAGAAAATCATGGTCATTGTTACAAAGCCAAAACCAAAGATGATGCGCTTGGTATTATAGATAGGTTAATTGGTACTAAAAAGTTGGTGGTACAGAGTAAGTCTCTTACTGCAGAAGAAATAGGTCTGCGTCACCATTTACAGGATAAGGGTAATGAAGTATTTGAAACAGACCTCGGAGAGTTCATAACGCAATTGCTCGGTAACAGACCTATGCATCTTCTTGCACCCGCTATAAATGTTCCGCGTGAGGATGTGGCAAAACTGCTTGAGAAGTATACAGGAAAGAAAGTACTTGACCACAGAGATATTAAGGAGATGGTTAATGTGGTTCGTGGAATTCTGAGAGATAAGTATTTTAAGGCGGATTTTGGCATTAATGGAGCAAATGCAATAACAGCTGATACAGGAAGTATGTTCATTATAGAGAATGAAGGTAATGCGAGGCTTGTAACAGGGGCTCCCCCTGTTGAAATTGCACTTATCGGAATGGAAAAAGTTGTTCCGACATTGCAGGATGCGTTTAAAACAGTGGAAGTTACATGGAGATATGCTAATTACAAGGTCCCGGCTTATTTGAATATTATTTCAGGACCTTCAAAAACAGGGGACATAGAGAAAGTAATAACATACGGTGCGCATGGGCCCAAAGAATTGCATGTGGTCTTTCTTGACAATGGAAGAACGCAAATGGCTGCTGATTCTGTATTAAAAGAAGCTCTTTATTGCCTCAGGTGCGGAGCATGCCTTTATGAATGCCCTGTTTATGAAATAACAGCAGGTTACTATGGCATGAAATACCTTGGCGGAATTGGAACAATATGGGATGCCTTCACAACTGTCGGTCTGGAAAAATCAGCTCCAATGGCTTATACATGTTTAAGATGTGGCAGATGCAAAGAGATGTGTCCCTTGAAGATAGATACACCTCAGATGATAGCGAGATTGAGGAAAATTTTGAAAGATAAAGGACTCGTCCCTGAGCCTGTGAGAGTCTTTGCAGAAGAGATAATGAGATTATCCTTGAGCAAATAAAGTATGTGAAAGTAGTACTCCAGAGGGTAAAAAAAGCCAGTGTGAGAATTTTGCAACACGGCGCAGAGCAAACCATAGGAAAGGGATTGGTTTTGCTCTGCGCCGTGTTAAAGAATGATACTGACAGAAGTATTGAGAAAATGGCTGATAAATGTGTCAATCTCCGCGTTTTTGAAGATGCTCAGGGCAAAATGAATCGTTCTGTACTTGATGTAAGTGGTGAAGTTCTTGCAGTATCCAATTTCACGGTTGCGGGTAATGCTATGCGTGGCAGAAGACCTTCCTATGACGATGCGGAAAGGCCTGAAATAGCTCTCCCAAAGTTTCAATACTTTGTGGATTGTCTCAAGAAATACGGTGTACCTGTCAGGACCGGAGAATTCGGTGCGAAAATGATGGTCAATATAGAGAATGATG
>JALTEL010000224.1 GCA_027073945.1 Caldifarciminota bacterium
GAAGAAGATGAAGAAATTGAAGTTGTTAGTATAGAATGCGAGCGAAATGAAGGTTAAAAACATAGGTGGATTAAAAGCCATTATTGATAGAGAGTGGCAAGATATATTGTAAAGAAGTTTAGAGTGTTTGGATAATTAATAAAATAAAATCATGTTAATAGAGACAAAAGGCAAAGCAATTGAATTATTCTGATAATTGCATGAATCATTTATCTTTATTTAACGGTATAGGAGGATTTCAACTTGCTGCGAAATGGGTAGGATGGAAGAATATAGCTCATGTAGAGATTGACTCGTTTTGCAATGCGGTTGTAGCAAAACATTTCCCTGAAAGTATATGTTTTGAGGATATAAAAGATTTTACATATGAAAAACTCAAGAAAAGAACAAGTGAAAGAGTTGACATTATTTCCGGCGGGTTCCCGTGTCAGCCCTTTAGTATTGCCGGGAAGCGAAGAGGCAAGGAAGATGACCGCAACTTCTGGCCGGAAATGTTTCGAGTTATACAAGAAATACACCCGGCTTGGGTCGTTGGCGAAAATGTTGCTAACCTCATCAACTTTGTGGAGTTCGAGGATGCGCTTCTTGATCTGGAAAGTGAAGGCTACGAAGTACAAGCGTTTATTATTCCGGCTGTTTCCGTTGGTGCCTAGCACAGGAGAGACAGGGTATGGATTGTTGCCTACAATGAGAAGCGGAGCAGGAGCAACATCACAATTAAGACACCCAAAGAAACACAACTCAAGGATAGAGGATTATGTGGCCATGTTCCCAACACCAAGAGCAATAGATGGAATAGTGAGACACAGCAAGAAGTGGATGAGAAAAAGAATAGAAGAAAAGAGAGACGTAGATTTGACAACAGCAGTAAAAATGTTCCCGACACCCAGGCAAAGGGATTGGAAAGGACAGACACAGAGAGGGCGGCATCAGCCGAACGATGGATTACCCAACCGTCTGGACGTGACTGGTGGGACGCTGAACCCGGAGTGGGTCGAGTGGCTTCAAGGATACCCAATCGGGTGGACCGACTTAAATCACTCGGAAACGCCATAGTGCCGCAGGTTGCTTATCAGATCTTTAAGGCGATAGATACACTTGATAAAAACCTATAAATTAATAACCTTTTGTAACTCCTTGATAATCATCCGTGCTTAGACAGATATTAAGACAAAACAAAAACGCTAACTTCTTGCAAACCAACGCAAAGCATTTTCGGGCAAAACAGGCTTCAAACAAAAGCAGGTAAAAAGAAGCCAAAAATAGCCTTCAAAACCGCCGTAACTGCCTGATACTCCACGAGCGTATAATTTTGAGATCACAATTTGTGATAACCAACTTGATATTGATAAAAATATTGCTTAACTTTGCAGACAAAAATTATGCAGGATAAACAAACAAGTAAGAAAAAAGCAAGATGCCAGTCTTGGCAAGACTTCATAAAGAAATACTGGATGGAGCCAAAAGAAAAAATGCCTGATATAAAAGATACAAAGACAAGCAATAAAGACCGCACAAAAAACAGTTGAATTATACCAACACCATAATAAATAAAGATGCTTTAGAAGGCGTTAAGATGCTTCCAGATGAAAGCATTGACAGTGTTGTTACATCCCCTCCCTACTTTGGACTTAGAGACTACGGAATAGAAGGGCAAATAGGACTCGAAGAAACACCAGAAGAATATACTGATAAGATAGTTAGTCTTTTCCGGGAAATAAAACGTGTATTAAAAAAGGAAGGAACGGTTTGGTTGAACCTAGGAGATAGTTATGCACAGTCTGGTGGTAGCGGTAAAGGCGAATATCAAGCAAGACATACACGGTTTGGTAAGGTTATTGATCAGGGAACAGCACAGACGCCAAGAAAAGCAATGGGCAACTTAAAACCAAAAGACCTTATAGGCATTCCTTGGCGCGTTGCTTTTGCCCTGCAGGCAGATGGATGGTATCTTAGGCAAGATATTATATGGGCTAAGCCTAATCCTATGCCAGAAAGTGTAAAAGACCGTTGTACTAAATCACATGAATATATTTTTCTTTTAAGTAAATCCCCCAAGTATTACTATGATGCAGAATCAATCAAAGAAGATTCTATTGATCCCGAAAGTTTCACCGGGGTGCGGCCAAGAAACCCACAGAAAATAAATCAATACGCCACCATAAGAGCGGAATACAGGAACTTTCATAAGCTCAATGGGCAAATCTATGAAAAGAAAAATAAACGCTCTGTATGGACGGTAAATACACATTCATACAAAGAAGCCCACTTTGCTACTTATCCCCCACAGCTTATTAAACCATGCATCCTGGCAGGATGCCCTGAAGGCGGAACTGTATTAGACCCATTCATGGGCAGCGGCACCACGGCAGTAGTAGCACGTAAGCTGAACCGCAATTACATAGGCATAGAATTAAACCCCGAGTACGTCAGGCTCGCAGAGAAAAGAATATATAACGAAATAGGACTATTCCAATAAACATAACCCTTAACGGATATGAGTATAATAAACAAAAAAACAATAGAAAAAATAATTAGCTTAACAGCCTCGATATTTTATGACAACAATGAAGTATGGGGGTATACTAAAGAAAATGGTACTATAAATATTGGTTCCCCGGATGAGGTAATAAATGCAGCAGCATATATGATAACCAGGCTTAAGCCAAAGATAATAGAAGTAATAGAAAAGCGCATAGTATATGAAAACCGCCAATATCAACACCATGAGTGGCATGAACATACTGCCGACAATATTTATCAGGACATCTTTGGAGAACTTGAAGAAAGCGAAGAACAGCCCCAACAACCAGATACCCTAACAGATTGCCTGCAGAAATTCATCTTACAGGAAATACAGAAAAACATAGATAATAAGATAAGAGAAAGATTCAAAAACCTTCTTGAATAAAATAAAAAAAACCATGAAAAAAAAGAACTCCTTGACAGACTAAATAAACTGGAAACAAGAATATGGAAATTAGAACACCCCCCAAAATATAAATACGGAGATGAGTATAAAAAAGGTACAGTAACCGGCATTGTAAAAGATGTGGAATATGCAGAAGATCCTCGACCTAACACAATGTATAGACCTAACATAATGTATAGACGCTGGCAATATAGTGTAGATACAGGGAAAGATATAATAAAACACCCCTTAGGATGATTGTTATAAATACAACAACAATCCTACACAATAAAAACACGCTCCCATCAGATAAATTGATAAACATAGCAAAAGCAAGGTATGGTAATACCAGCCCATGCAAACAATTGCAGGCAAAAAGCAGGAGTCCCATGGCAACGCAAGACAATGCAAATGCAAATGCAGAGCATACCAAGCAGGGGCACGGGGACAGTGGCCAAGACAGACAACGGGGAAAACAGTAAACATACTAACAACAAAACAGGGATGGCAGCAATAAAGCAAGCAAAACAAGCAAAGCAAAAGCATGGTGAGGAAGGGTATGCCAAGAGGGGCAGGGAGTCAATACTAATATCAGAGGGCCATCTTCTGTAAATATAAATAGTTTTTGTGGAAATTTTATTATATTTGTGTATGATAAAATAATATGGTACACGGAAGGTTTGCGGAAAATTTAATAGGGAAAAGATTTGGAAACTTGGTTGTGGTAGAAAGACTACCAAATGATAAACGTGGAGCGGCCGTGTGGGAGTGTAAATGTGATGATGGAAGAACCAGAATTACAACTACATATTTTCTAAATTCCGGGAAAGTAACAGATTGCAAAGGCATAAAGAAACAATCAAAGAAATATATAGGCGACAGGCATGGAATGCTGGAGGTTATTGATCTGCTAAAGATAAATGGGCAAACAGGGGTGAAGTATAGATGCGATTGTGGAAATATCGGAACCATGTCTTTACATAGTTGGCATAGATCTACCAGAATATCATGTGGTTGCGCAAAACAGAAAGCCAGAGAGGAAAGAGAGAAAAAACTTGCTTTAGCAAAAGAAAAAAAAAGACTTAAGAGGAAACAAGAACAATATTTTTATAAACCAAAAATTGATTTCACTGGCAAAACCATTGGACATTTAACAGTTAAATGGCTTGCTGGTGTAGCTTATAGTAATGGTAAAAGGCGCAGATCATTATGGTATTGTGAGTGTTCTTGCGGAAAAGGCGTTATTAGAGGGGGGGCAACATTAAAAAAGGGAGGTAACTTGTCATGTGGCTGTTCTATACATGATAAAAGATCCAAAGCGGCAATAAAAGGAAATAAGCAGAGAGGGAAATTAAGAAAGAAAAAGGTATTGGCGGGAATAAAGGCACCGGAAAGAAGGGCAATAGAAAAAAAAGATGGGATTGATTTTGATATATTTAAAGATGCTGTAAAGAAAAAATATTATGGCGTGTGTGATATATGTGGTGAAAGGGATAATAGCAGAAAAGACGGGATGCATGTTCATCATTTAAAATCTTTTTTAGAACATAGAGAGTTAAGGCTGTTACCCGCAAATAGTGTCTATTTATGTAGAAAACATCACATGGATTTTCATAAGCAATATGGGTTTCAAAATGCAACCATTAAAAATTATTTGGCATATAAAAAAGCATGTCAAGAGAAAGAAGGAGTAACTATAAATATTCAAGGGCATGCAATCTGATATAAAAGTTCATAAGTGCAGAGGCCACCGGGCCGGCTTAACTTCAATTTCGGTCCTGGCAGCAAATAAGCGGCATATAGCGGCTTTCACCGGCCATATATATAAAGGTATAGACAATCCATTACAGGCCCCCAGCGGGGCTGAAACGGCGCTGTACGGCCATGCTGTGCGGCAACTACAAAAGGAAAGGAAATGTATGCCAGGTAAAGCAAAAGTTAAAGCCCTGGGAGATGTGTGTAGTTAACATAATATTAATTATAGGGCAATTATTAAAAGGCTAAACAATTGATAAACAAAAATATACACTTCTGCAAGCAAATAGTTCTTTGTAGTTTTCTGTTTCCCTGCCATTATTGCAGGGTTTTTCCCTATATAATATAAAGGTATGAAATGAGTTCTTCCAGGAAGAAGAAAGGTGCGAATACGTCAATATCTGCCAGTAATGACGCCCTTCGCATCGCCAATCCTCGCAGCTCAAAGGATGCCAATATACCATTGTTGGCGTTGTTTCCCTTTCATTTCCCGGCCATGCACAGCGTGCGGCGGCGTTATGGGCTTTCTTCGAATGCTATTCTATTGTTGTGGGCTTGCAGGCTGCTTGAGTTGTTGGGCTATACTGTTACTGTCCGCAAGCTTCGTAATACCATGCATGTATATAGTAAGCGTTTCATTGACACATTACTTCCCAGGTTGAAGGTTGCGGGCTTGCTTGAGTCTTATGAGATACAGCGGGGGTTATTGGTGTATCCTGGGTATAGGATTACGGAAGCGGGATATGAGGCGTTGCGGGAGATTGAGGATAATATGGGTGTAATATGGCATAAGCTTGTGGAGGGTATGCCGGACAGGTGATTGTTTGCTTTGTTTTTCTTTCCTTGGTATATTATATGTTTCCCCTGTAAGTATTATTATATATGTGTTTATGTGGCATGTGTTGTAAAACATATAAAAGTATGTTATAAAACATTGTACTGGTGATTAAATTGCCGTATGTTTGTTGTGTCGTTTGAAGTTTAACCAAAATAAAAATTACAGCTATGAAAAACGCTAAAATTAAATTAACTTATCTTGATGGCTCACGAGGTGACGTTTACACCTTGGAGCAATTGCGGGAAAGATTCAAGGGCGAGGATTCCGTGTGGGTTGAGGGGTTCATCAATCAGATCATGGTGCAGGGTTACGCATATACCCGCATGGGAGGAAAATATGAACTAATCAATAACCAAAATAAAAACTATAGCCATGAAATTGCAGAGACATAGACTGGAAAAATACAATCCATGCAAAAGGGATATAAAAGATAGCAGAAAGAAAATAGCATGGGCAGTATTTTCTTACTTGGACGAGAACGGGGTGGAATACAGAAGATCATATACAGCCCCGTGTAATACCCCTGAAAATTATTTCTGGGGGAAAGCGCCGAAACAAATAACAACACTAAAAAATTACAGCTATGGAAACAGATCACTATGTACAAATTCAGAATTTCAAGTCTTTTTTCCGGACAAGTAAGCCGGATTACAAAGACAAGGATTTTCCTTCTGATGCTATTATTTTGGCCTTTCTGTATGCGTCTAAGGGGAACAACTACAAAGCGGCCGAAATGCTCGTGAAATATTATAAATTAATTAATAAATAATACAGCTATGAAAACAACATTTTTGAACGGAGATGAAAGCCTTAGGGAAAGAGGCCTTCAGGCTTTGAGAAGCTATGCCGAAGACCTTGAGTTTTTCATGGATTATCCGGTTAATGACCTGGATGATCTGCGTGAAATGCTACGGGACAAAGATTTAAGCTTTGCGGAGATTCGCAAGGTTTTGCAGAAGTATGACGAGGTTGGAGCTTTTTTTGAATACGGGTTAAGTTTTGATTTTGTTGAAGCTGGCACCTTTGAGGATCAAAAGGAACCTTATTATAGGTATCAATTAGCCTGGGGTGGTCCTTCTGCAGAAATACGTTTTTACCAGAACAGGACAGAATTTGTCTTTCTGGACTGGTTTGTAGGCGTAGGCTTTGACGTGTCTGACGAACCATGGGCGCAATGGCTTAATGATTATTTTACGGAAATAGACATGATTCAGGAAGATAGGTTTTTTGAATTTGCTTAGCCCTGTTTGGAACGCGGCCGGGTTCGACTCCCGGCTAGGGTTCAATATGGCAACGCGGCAAACCGCGGGTTAATTAATACTTAATTATTATGAAAACAAAAATGATCGTTGACACAAGTTATCAAGGTATTGATAGTGTCGTAGTGAACCGGTTTTTCACGAAAGATGAAAAAACACGGATGAAGAAATTTTTCGAAAGTTACATTGAGGCTTGCTATCCGGAGGAAATGGAAAAACAACAAACTGAAATGTTGGAAAAATTAGAGGAGTTGAAAGGAAAAGGATTCGATCCCAAGATAACACAAGAAACCGTTTTCTTTCCGATTGATTCGGCTAATAACATCCGGCTTCAGTTTTATTTTCGGATTACCTGGCCGAATAATTACTGGATGTCTGCCTCTGTTGGAACGCAAAACCTTGCTTCTCATTATTCTGTGAAGTCTGCTTTTCTGAATGAAGAGAAGACTCAAGAAGAAATGAATGAAGCCATGGATGTATTACGAATCATTGATCGGGCAGTAGAAAATGCGCGTATCTTTCGGGAATTACAGCGGGCTAATACAGAAATTGCCAAAATGCAAGAAAATATTAATGAACTAGAACAACAACTTGATCCGGCAATCTGATGAGGCCCTGAAGGCCGAAACCCGGCTACGTGCTGGCCGGGTCATTGTCTAACCATTAAAACAAAAAAGCCATGAGAACACTACAATTAAATAACAAAGAGATTGCAATGATATGCGAATCTTTGCAATTGTTTTACAACCAAAAGTTAGACCTGGTGGAAAATAATCGGAAACTTTTGACGGACACAGAAACCACAAAAATACTGGAGGATGCTGATAACTATGCAGCATTATCCGAAAGTATTGAAGACGGAAGAAAAGATGTTTAATTAAAATAACTATCATGCGAACAATTAAAACAACAGCGCAGCATATTGTGTTCATCTATGATCCGGTGAAAGGCTGGGTCCCAGAGAACGCAGAAGAAGAAAATAAGTTTCAGGAACTGGACAATGAAACAGTCTTTTTCCTGGCCTACTTTCTTGTGAAAAACTTGTCGGCCCTTATTGTTAATCATTAGGAATTGCAGCTATGTTAACAAGGGCTGATAAAACAAAAGTGGAGCGGCAGGCAATCTATAAGATTTTGCTTGAGACAGGTGATCTGGCAAAAAGATTGCTGCGCCCTGCTACTTTTAAAAATAAAATGAAATACAGTCGTAAAACAAAACACACGAAAAAGCGTTTTGGTTAGACGTGGAAGAAGGCCCAGACAGTTTCATAGCTGGCTGTTTCCGGACCTTCTTTTTTTAAAAACAAATATCATGGGAAAAATTATACAGATGATAGCAACCGGAGATGATTCATATATTTTCTTGCTGGGCTTTAATCCGGAGAAAATGGAGTTAACCTTCCGCACAAGTCGCAATATCCAAAGCTTGCAAAAAGAGAAGGTGGTCATTAAAGATCATACGGTTTATACTAATCTATATTTTTTTGATGTGGGCTATTTAAAACCATTTCTGCAATGAAAAATACATTTTACAAACTTTATTATTACGTTCGATATGGTGTTTGGTTTGAACCGGGTTATGAATACCAAAAAATAAAGCATACAGACTTAGACCTATTGGAAGCGCATCACAAAACAATGTTGTACATGGGATGGGAACAATATACAGATGTTAAAGCTAATTTTTTAAATGTTTGGTGCTGGTACAGACGAAAAAAACAATTTCAGCAATAATATTTATCTTTGCCGTATGTTAAACAAAACTTTTTACTATGAAAAAGCTAATAACGATGAATATGTTTTTAATTGTTTTGGGCGTGATAGAGCCACGATCTCTTCCAAACGGTAGTTCCATACCTTTGAACGAAGAAAACGTCTCTGCATGCCTGAGAAGGCACGAAAAACGTCTTTTAGAACAGGGGTCTTTCTCTCCTGGCAAGCTAAAGAAATATATTAAACTGTTGGATATGCAAAACCCAAAGATAGTTTATGCACAGGCCGTGCTTGAAACAAACAATTTTACTTCACAGATATTTTTACAGAACAATAATTTGTTTGGAATGAAGCTGGCCCGTGTAAGAGAAACTAAGGCTGTCGGGGAAAAGTATGGCCATGCAGTTTATAAACATTGGACGGACTCAGTACAAGATTACAAGCTGTGGTTTGAGTATCACAGGAAGGTTTTTGCTAAATATGATAGCTATCTTGAGTTCCTGAAAAGGCTGCCGTATGCGGGTGATAAAAACTATACTAAGAAAATAAAAAGGCTTGTAAGT
>JALTEL010000225.1 GCA_027073945.1 Caldifarciminota bacterium
TATATGTCGGTGAGGGTTACAGAGGGCGTCCGGGCAAGGCAGTAATAGGCATAATAAAACCTAAGCAAATGGAAACAGACCTTGTAAAAATCGTTAACGCAGATATAATGAAAAAAGAGATAGAAACAAATGGACATATACCAATCTACGGCATATATTTTGACTTCAACAAAGCAACCCTAAAACCGTCCTCAGAACCTACCATCAAAGAAATAGCCAAACTGCTAAAGAAAAATCCATCCTTAAAGCTCTATGTCGTCGGGCATACCGACAACATCGGGAATTTGAATTACAATATGGAGCTATCAAAAAGAAGGGCGAAAGCTGTTGTTGATGAATTGGTTAAAAAATACAACATAGACCCGAGCAGGCTAAAAGCTTTTGGAGTAGGTCCTTTAGCTCCGGTGTCCACAAATAAAACACAAAAAGGTAGATCAAAAAACAGAAGAGTGGAATTAATAGAGCAATAACTCAAAAAGTGGGTGCTGTTATGAAAAAACTACCGATAGGCATTCAGACATTTAGCGAAATCGTTGAGGAAAATTATGTATATGTGGATAAAACAGAGTTTGCATATAAACTAATAACACATGGAAAGTACTACTTCCTCTCCCGTCCAAGACGCTTCGGCAAATCACTGTTTCTTGATACTCTTGCTGAAATATTTCTTGGACACAAAGAACTTTTTAAGGGGTTATACATTTATGATAAGTATGACTTTAAACCCTATCCCATCATAAGAATATCATTTGGCAGCGGTGATTACTCTTTGGATGAGAATCAGACGATTGATGAGATAAAAAGGATACTAAAGAGAAACCAGAGGGAACTGAAAATTGAATGTGAAGACACAGATAACTACAAATCCTGTTTTGAGGAATTAATAATCAAACTCTATGAGAAACACAAAACTAAAACTGTCATCCTCATAGATGAATATGACAAACCTATACTCGACAACATCACAAATCCCGAAATGGCTAAAAGAGCCAGGGATATCCTAAAAAACTTCTACAGCATAATAAAAGACAGTGACAGGTATATTAAGTTTGTTTTTATTACAGGCGTATCCAAGTTTTCCAAACTAAACCTCTTTAGTGGTCTAAACAACCTTGAGGATATAACAATAAACAGAGAATATGCACAGATATGCGGATACACACACAAAGACCTACAGACGGTTTTTAAAGACAAACTAAAGAATGCCAATCTTGAACTTGTAAAGAAATGGTATAACGGATATGACTACTTTGGCAAACCTCTATATAATCCGTTTGACATACTCCTTTTTATCTCAAGCGGATATGACTTTAGAAACTACTGGTGGCAGACAGGCAATCCCTCTTTTCTCATAGAAAAGCTAAAAGAAGAAAACTACTATATACCTGAGCTTGAGAATGCTTTGATATCCGAAGAGGCTTTGGAAACCTTTGATGTGGATTATATAGACATAAGAGCACTGCTTTGGCAGACAGGGTATTTATCTATAAAAGAGAAGCTTGCAGACGAAACAGGCAGCAATATGTATAAACTGTCCATTCCAAACCTTGAAGTACAGTTTTCACTAAACAGACTATTTATTGATTATCTCACAAATCAGAGAATGGAGAAAACAAGGTATGAGCTTGATATAAGAAAGGCATTAAAAGAAAACAAATTTGACTCCTTCATAAATAACCTAAAAACTATCTTTGCAACAATTCCCTACAACAACTATGCAAACAATATAATCTCACAATATGAGGGATACTACAGCAGTGTAGTCTTTGTTTATCTTATGGCGTTGGGATATGATATAGTAGCAGAGGATGTAACAAACAAAGGCAGAATTGATTTAACCATAAAAACAAATGACAAGATTCTAATCATAGAATTCAAGGTTGATGCAGACAAAGAAAAACCCATAAAACAGATAAAAGAGAGAAGATACTTTGAAAAGTATATTAATGAGAATAAAGATATCTATCTTATTGGCATAAGCTTTGATTCGAAAGAGAAAAATATAAAAGAATACGAGATTGAGAAGATGGGGAAAGAATGATTTTGGATTATGAATGTTGAGTTTTGGATGGAGATGAATTGTGGAATTGGCAAGTTGTTAAGTAAGTGGAGATGTGGTTGAGTGAAAATTTTGGGTTTTAATGTTTATTTTACATTTTGCATTCTTTTGTCGTGTTAAAGAAGGGAACAAGCCCAAAAGTTTGCACCCCGCAGGTGCAAGAAATGGGGTGATAATGAGTGGTTACAATGCAAGTATTATAGAAAAGTTAGACGAGAATGATCGAGATAAAATAGAGTATTTTGCAAAACTTTTATTAAATCAGTCAAAATACAAAAAATTAAAAAATGAAATAGAACAAAGAAGAAAAGAGATAGAAAATGACGAAACCCTATCTCACGATGATATTTGGAAAGGGATGAATGCTTAAAATAATTTATGCCAAAAGTGCCTCTAAAGACTTGAAAAAAATAGCAAAATACAATCTTCATAAAATAAAATCCGGTATTGAGGAATTGGTAATAGCCTCGAAAAAATTGGACAAATCCCCAAACTTTGCACCTACGAGGTGCAAAGTTTGGGGTGGGGTTGATTGTTGAAGCAAAAATCTTTGCTGAATAGGTTATATGAATATAGGCACTTGCTGCTGGTTTTTGTATGGAGAGAGTTTACAATAAGATACAGGCAAAGTGCTCTTGGTGTATTGTGGGCGATTATTCAGCCATTGAGCATGATG
>JALTEL010000226.1 GCA_027073945.1 Caldifarciminota bacterium
ATATTAATAAATTATTACTAATCATTATATATTTTTATTGAATACTGCAACAAAAATAGAATTTAGCAGACATGGCTATTTTTACTTAATTTTCAAGAGGTTAATCCAAGTCCGAAACTTGAGATTGAAGAAGAGCGTCGACGAGCTCTGCGTGGAGGACATCGACGAATCGCTCGTGCTCGGTTTCCTCGATCATATTGAAAACACGCGTAGTTGCAGCGCCAGGACCCGCAATGCGAGACTGGCCGCTATCCGTTCCCTGTTCAGTTTCATTGCCAGGGAGGAACCCTCTCTGTTGCTCCACTGCCAGATGATCCGTACTATCCCTATTAAACGCACACAGCACAAGACAGTGGACTACCTTGAAGAAAACGAGATGCAGGCATTGCTCGACTCGGTAGACCTCAAATCGCATACCGGAGTGCGGGACAAAGCCTTACTGCTCCTGCTCTACAACATAGGGGCTCGAGTCAGCGAGATCGTGGAACTGAAACTGGAAGATCTGTGCCTCGATGGCGTAGCTCAGGTCAAGCTCCTCGGTAAGGGCAACAAGTATCGGAGCTGTCCGCTTTGGCCTGAAACGGTCGAGGCCCTGGAGGCATACCTCAAACAGCGCACAGCAAAAGATCCGGCCGAACAGCAGCTCTTCCTCAACGCAAATGCATCACCCATCACACGGTTCGGTGTTCGGTACATCATTGGCAAATACGCCACTGCAGCTAAAAGCCAATGCCCATCCATTGCTGCCAAGACCGTCACCCCGCAGACCATTCGTCACACAACCGCCATGCATCTGCTGCGCTCAGGCAACGATGTCAATATGGTCAGCTACTGGCTGGGACACGCCGACATCAATACAACACATATCTACGTGGAAATCGACATGGAAATGAAGCGGCAAATGCTCCAAAAAGCCGGACCTCCTGACGTCAAAGGACCTCTGCCATGGCAGAAACCAGATGTCTTACAGTGGTTGAATACACTTGCCAAAGCACCCCAATTATGTGTAGCAAATTGTTAAACAGATGAAGAAAATGAAATGGAGGGCCGGAAATAAAGATGCTTAACTTCACATAATCCAGAACTTCACATAACATTTCTTATGTTGAGCTCAACATAAGAAGTGGTTGGACATCAGCACCCATGCATAACACCCGCAGCCAGTCAAAGAAAGATTCTTTTCAAGTCGGCCAAGAAAGTCATTCCAGTCACAGTCGTCAAAAAAGATATCTTGGCGATTTAACCCCCTTGTGATGACATGATGAATCGCACCAGGGATATTGAGTCGTCTGTGTCGAGGCATGCCCTACGATAACAACTCGACAAATCAACGTCAAATAAATTATTAAACTAACTCCGTCCCCTAAATCTCAATAGTCTACCTAAACATTCTATTAATTAAACTTGGAATTTCAACTAAGCATCTGATCATAAATAAAAAGCCAAAAAGTTTCCAATAAAGAAATATGGTTGTACCAGCATAAACGTCAGGGGTCAGAAATAAAAGTGATAATCCTAAATAAGATGACCTCAGAAATTTATGTTTGCAGAGAGGCAAAATGAATCTTGAATGTACAAAACCTAATATAGGAAATATTAAGAATATTCCATATATGCCAAAATCTGCAATCATAGAACCTATAGGGCTTGCATTTTCGTCACTCAATAACAGGTTATAATGTGAATCTACAACTCCCTCTGGATCTTTTCTCTCAAAGGGCAGGAACTGTAAAGCTTGACGAGGGAAAATACTTAAAAAGCTTTGAAAAAGATGCTCACCATACATATAAGATACATTATTTGTATTCTGTTCATAATATATCGCTGAAGCCCATTCAAGTCCGTTTAATCTATAACCAACGTCTATTTTAAAGTTTTTTAAAGTAGCAAACGTAATGTCACTATCTACAGCTACGTTTATAATATTTTCAATTCTGGAAGTGCTACTATATGTAGTTACATTATAAAGTTTTAAGGCTGATCCGAATGAATAAGCAAATAAAGCAGCGATGATTATGATAAATAATAATCGTTTTGTGGAAAAATGGTATTTCATTTGCACTATAAGTATGCAAAGAAGAAGTGTAGATATAAGCACCGTTCGGGATGTACGTGTTGAAATTACAAAAAACAATGATATACTACTTAAAAAGGAAAGAAGTTTTTTGCTTTTATTCCAACTCTCATCATAAGAAATAATCCACTCTGCAAGAACCATAAGGGAAATTAAGCTGTAAGTTAGACCTAAGATATTTAAGAAGCCACCAACTTGACCATGACCAACCCCTACAAAGTAACCTGATCCTATTTGAGGAGTGTAATGGCTTACATATGCATAGATAAATATAGCTAAAAATGTTAGGATTACTAATTTAACAAAACCTATTGTTTGATCTAAAGATAAAGTATAATTTTTACTAAATTTATTATAGGTTATCACATATAACCAAAGACCTATCCCAGCCAGGATTGCCATTAACTACCGGAAAATTTCCAACTCCCAAATAAATGAATTGCGCAAATAAAAAAAGGGCTTTGGGTTCAAAAAGTTTATTACTATAGTAAGATCCTAACAGACCGTATAATGAGGCCGAGGTTACTAAGAACATACCTAAAGCGAATGTAGCTTTGTAGTAAAATTCTCCTTTACAGATTGAAAAACTAAAAATTAACATTAAGATTGCTATCATAAAAGCATTAGAGATTGCCTTTTTTCCGGGAAGCACTAAGGTCATGCTTCTATTCCGAATAATAATATTTTGTCTATTATAATTCATTTTTTACTTCTTGGCCAAAATGTCATACATTCTAACCATCACTTCCCCATATTGTTTCCAGCCACCCATTGTTTTAACCGTTTCTAAGGCCCTTTCGCCCATTTCCTTTCTTTCCTTTGGATGGTCAAGCATCCACAAAACCTTTTCTCTGATCGCCACGGGATCGCGTATAGGAATAATAAAACCTTCAACACCGTCGGTAAAAAGGTCTCGTGCCCCAGTATTCTCTGTGGCAATAACCGGCAGCCCACACGCCATTGCCTGGGCCTGAACCAGGGCGAGACCTTCCTGAACCGAAGGAAGGACAAGAACATCTGCCTGGCTATAAAACCATTTGAGCTCACTTCTTGGATGAAAACCCTTATTTACAAAAATGTTCTCGTTCCTTGCAAGAATCTCTTTTGCTTCAGGACTTGGACCACCCACTAACCACAGCTCAACAAGCCCCTTTTTAACCAGGGGCCTCATCGCCTCAAATAGATACCCAATGCCTTTTTGGATTGAAAAAGTCCCTACAAAAATCACCCTAAATTTATTGTCTTCTTTAGGAACAGGATGGAACAGCTTCAGGTCTACGCCATAAGGGCACACATACACCTTTTCCTTGGGAACACCCTGTTCAATAAAGGTCTGTTTACAAAAAGTTGATGGCACCACAACCGCATCGGCTGTTTCGTATTCAGCTATTTCTCGTTCAACGCCCCATTTAGGAAATCCTTTTGACAAGGGTGCACCCCACTTTGTATGTTCTTCTTCGAGTATCTGTTTTTGAAACAAGATATGACTTGATCCTCTATTGCATATATAGACTCCCCCCTGTCTCTGGACCTCCTGCCCAGCTTCGAGCCCCCATCCAGATAAGGCATCCAGCACACAGACACCATTTAGATTCCTCGCAGCCCAAGTGCTCAAATCCTTGCGTGCAAGGTATTCCCATGTCATCTTAAAAGGCATTCGTAATCGATATTTGGAAAATCCTGCCAACATGGTCACGAACCATGGACGAGTCATTGCCAATGGTTTCAAATCTGAATCCAGTTTCCATCGCGGCACACAGCAAAGCAGTTTCACCTCTCTACCCTGATCCCGCAGACTTCGGTACAAATCGAACATGTGAAATCTGGTAGGGGTCAGTATGGCTATCTTTTTGTTTTTTTCCAGCATCATCTCAATGTATTTCTCTTGCGGTTTTGTATTTCTTAAAGTAAAGGTCTATATCATCATTTTTAAAAACGGTTTGCATCTCAATCTTGCCCCTGCCGGATACTTTACGTTTAATGCGACCTGGCAAATATGCGAGCCAGTGTACCACAGGAGCCACAACTCCTTGCCTTTCTATTAAGAGCTTCCCACATGAAAATGCATTTTGAAAATCTATATTAAGAAAGGCCTTTAAAATGCTGTGAAAGAATGATTGCCCATATTTCCTTGCAATTCCTCTTCTCATTTTTGCCTTCCAATATTGTAAATCAGTACTCCAATAGGGCAAAAGTTCCTGTTCAAGTCTGTGAAGGCACTGGAAGGCCTCATCAATTCTCCCGTAAAGCCGGTCTTTGTCATGTTGGCATTGGTCGGGGTGCATTCGCACTTCAACCAGCCTATCATTGAGAAAACCGAATCCAAAGCTTGCAGTTAATCTAATCCACATATCCCAATCAAGTGACATAACATAATCTTCTTTAAATAATCCAACCTTATCCAGACAGTTTGCACGTATAACCACAGTAGAAATAGTTCCTGGAAGACAACCATAATTCAAAAGTAAAAAAAGCCCGATAGCAGGAGATGCAACCGAAGGAGTCCTTTCATATTGCTCGTCCCAGGCATGAGAAGGTCTATAAAGTCGTTTATTTTCTTCATTAATTCTATGGGAAATACAGAATGAAAAACCAATCTGAGGATTGGCTTCGAGATGGACAATTTGTTTCTCCAAATAATTGGGTAGCATCCGATCATCATCACTAAATAAACTCAGATATTCACCCTTAGCCCTTCTTATTCCAAGATTTAAATTACCGGCCATACCAACATTCTTGGGATTGCGTTCATATTTAATCCGGTTATCTCTATATTCTTTTACTATTGAAGCAGTTTTATCCGTTGATGCATTATCCTGAACAATTAATTCCCAATTTTCATAGGTTTGCCTGATGATACTATCAATAGCTTGATCTATATACGCTTCTCCATTAAATGTTGGCAATATAATACTAACTAATGGTTTTCTTCTTGATACCTGCCTTTCCATTATTATTCCAGATTTTGCGCTAAAACCGAAAAATTCAATTCAAAATTAATTTTTCGATTGCATGAATTTGGCCAAACGTAATCCTGATGACAATCTGGCCCTGGCCAAGACATGTTTCATTCTGTTTTTCTCTTCCGAGTCTGCCCACCATAAATAAAAAATATTTCAAAAGGAATGGCCTCTCCCAAATCCGTTATAATCAGGCATTTTCAATTAAACTTCTTCCTTAGTGACTGCCATAGTCTCCAATCTTCTTGATAGAGCTGTGCGACAACCTCTTTCGCAGAATCGTTTAGATCTTGCTCCCATGAAATACCCCTCCCCGAAGAGTTATAATGCGGCAGCACAAAATCCTCGTTGTTGAGAACTCGTCTGAGATAACTTTCTAACAAATCCATCCTCTCAAAAATGAATAGATTCCTTATAGCAATTTTTCCATTCACTTTAAGCCATTCGACCTGGGGAAAGGCAGCACCATGGGCCATAAATAATATATACTTTTTTTTATCTCTTTTTATGCTCAGGGCAAGTTCAGTCGGCGAAGGATAAAGAGAAAAAAAAGGTTCACCCAAGACCCAATGCCCTAACTTCTCAGAGCGTGAATGGCTGTAAAATATGGAACAAAATCGATCAAAGGGATTACGAATAACTGTAAATGTAGTTGTTCTAAGAAAAAGTGTTTTATTTAAAGCATAATAGAAAACAGCCGGCGTATGGCCGATTTCGGAACCATAAATTGCTGATGATATGGATATCCCGCCAGTCTTTGGGATGTGAATGAAAAGCAGTTTCGGTTTATTTGGCAATCTTGTCCATACATTTCCGTAATAGCCTCGAATAAAAGGCGCGATTAGGCAAGGCGGAGCTTTCCCAAAAATTTTATAAGGGCGAATTCCAATGCGATTCAGATTCATCTTCAGATTCATTTTAAGATTAGCGAGTTTCACGTAAGATCCTCCTAAGTACCGCTATCCCACTAGCATCCTAAAGTGTATCCCAAGTCTTTTTAAAGAAATATGTTCTTCCATAAACCCTGAGCGGAATTCATTTTTCACGGTAAAGTTTTCCTCTCCATCAGCTTATTCCCTCCAGGTCTTCCTATATGTCAAATTTCCAGTTTGTTACTGTAAAAAGGCGAACCTCTTTGCATATATCTTTGCTCCCAGCCTTCCCAAAAATGCCTTTTCATCTTGAGAGAGCCACAGAAAATAACTTCCTATGAGCAAAACAACAAACAGCCACGCCCCGATTCCTAAAAACCCCATCAGCCAATTCTGTAACAACGAATTTATTGCCCATGCCCCAATATATTGTAATGCAATTATAGGCACACCTCTGAAGACAAAACTCAACCAATATCGTTTGATACTTTCTCCCAATATATGGCACGTAAAGGCAGGCACATACCAGCCCACCGTCAATACTTCTCCAATAAGAATCCCCAATATTACTCCCCTTGCACCCAGTCCAAAGCCTATAACCAGGGAGGAAAACAGATATGCTAAAATTAGTCCCAGGGACCGTGAAACAATATATGAAATTGCCAGTTTTTTGTGCCGATTTGTAGCAGCGGGAAAGACAGAACTGGCTATCATAGGAATCAGTAACACCAAGTATGCAAGGAATAGATCCATCAAAGTCTGGTCAAAAACAATTCGACCGCCTGTCCAAAATGAGACGATATCCTTGGCTTCAAAGTGTAAAAAAACCGCAGCCGTAGCACAGAGGGCGAGAGATCCCTTCACCAGCAACGAATGAACTTTACGAAGCCGAGAATAGTCAGTTATCGCTTCTAAAGAAGTTAATTCCGGCCACAGAACACTGTTAATGGATCCTGCAATTTGACGTACAAGAGTGGCCAAGGTTCTCAAAACCGAATAGGCAGCCACTGCTGCCGGTCCAACAACAGCTCCAACCAGCAGGATGCTGCCCTGGAAAGTGAAACCTGCAGAGACCTGCATGAGAAAAAAGAAAAAACTCGGACCCAAGAAAGTTATAGCCAAACGCCAATCGGCCTTGGATATGCCAATATTAATTTCAGGGTGTCTGCGTCGCAAATCTATGAGTACATAAACCGCAATCCCAATCAAAGGCAACAGTTGAACCGCTGCTACCTCTAGCAAACCGCCATGCAATACAAGAACAAGTGCGGTCAGCAGAAAAAAAAGGGACCTTTGGACATTAGCTATCATTTGCCCCCTTGGCAGCTCACCAAAGGTGCGGTAGGTTCCTCCTATCAGCCCCATAGGGATAGCCCCTAAGATCTGTAAGGAGAGCAGGATACCAACCAAGGCAGTTGTAAGGTGCGTCGTGGAAGTGAAATTGAGCCATCTTTCAAATGGCAGCAGAAGATAAAAAGCAGCAGCTATTACACCTCCTATACAAACTAATGCTAAAAATAATTTCAGTGCACTGTGAAGTATGAGGTTATATTCATCTATCTTTCTAAGAGTATATGCCTGGTTAAGCCGGTTTATCACATACGTCTGCATGCCGAAGTTAAGCATCGTCAGATAACCCACAATGGCATACAGAGACAGCCACTCGCCATAGCGCTCGGCACCCCAGGCCCAGAGAAATATGGGAACAACAAGTACCTGGCCTAACATGGTTATGCCCTGGCCTAAAAATACAGCAAGAGCACCCAATCCAACTCGTCTGCTTATATTGGCCGTCGTTGAGTTTGAAATAGTAGAATTACGCAAGTTTGCAGATGTTTTCATGAGGGAAAAAATTAATCATTAGGGTATAAAACGGCTTTAACACGCTGCCGGAGCCTTAATTTTAAATCCTTCAATAATAACAATGCTGGTCCTGATCCTAAATTCAAGCTATATAGCATCAGTCTGACACGCCAACTGTCGCTAAGTTTTAATATGACATCTTTAACTTGTTGTTGTAATGCAGGGTTATCAATTGCAGCTAATCCATAGATAAATGAACGGGCCTGTATATCCCTTGCTTTTATGAAATCTCTTTTCAGATAAGGATATTTTTTCAGAATTACTGGTTCATGCTTTTCATATAGGGCTAATACTTCATTAACATGGATTAATAACCTCTGCTCACTTGATCGACTTCCATTCTCATCAGACCAATGCCGGTATTGTGCCAACACATGCTGGTTATAAGCCACATCACCTATTTGCAATAAACGCAGCCATAAATCCCAATCACCAATGATTTTCCATGAACGAAAACCACCTACTTTATCATATGCTGTCCGTCTAATCAGAGCGCTGACAAAAACGCACCGAGGGCCATATATATACCTCTTCAGCTCTTCAGCGCCGTTTCTTATGAAACTGGGATGAATTGACTTTTCCTTGCCAATTATAGAACCTGAATCGTCAATTAATTCGCAAGCACAATGGGCAAAAACAGCATTCGGATGATGATCAAGGAGGCCAGATTGTTCGGATGCAAAGTCTGGAAGTAAAACATCATCAGAGCTTAAGACGTTAATATAACGACCTTGACTCTGAGTTATACAAAAATGCCAGTTTTCAGACATAGAAAGAAATCTTTTCGGTCTTACTATACATAGCCGCTTATCATGGTATTTTCTAAGTACCTGTTCAGTATGATCTGTACAATGATTAACGGATACAACTATTTCGATATCCGCAAGAGTTTGCGAAAGAGCACTTTCTATGGCTTGCGGTAAATATTCCGCTTGGTTATATGTTGGAATACAAATTGAAACTTTAGGCTGGCTATGATCTATTTTGTCACTCATTGTTTTTTACAGAGCTGGTATAATAGTTGTCATTAGGTCATAAACTACATTGTCAGATAATTGATCAAAAGTAGCGTAATGGGGGACGTTGCTGCGAAACTGCTTTAATGAATGCATGTCAATGACAAGAGGACGGAATGGGGACGTTGTTTCATATTTCCATTTATGCCAATTCTAAGTCCTTCTTATTTTTAGACAGGATCTACAGGATTAACAGGATTTTTTGGTCTTTCTCCCTTCCCTGAAGAAAGGGAGAA
>JALTEL010000227.1 GCA_027073945.1 Caldifarciminota bacterium
TCATGGACGGGTGGCCCTGAAGTATGTGCCCTATTTTTCTGAGGTTCAGAAGTTCCGAAACGGGAAAATAACCGGACTCGGCCAGAGCGGCATATAGGGCGGGAGCGGCGTGGCCCTTGCTGAGAACGAAGCGGTCCCTGTCTGGCCAATCGGGTTCCTGCGGCCTGTGCCTCATCACATGAAAATAAAGGGTGGCGATTATGTCCGCCGCGGACAGGGAGCCACCGGGGTGGCCGGAGCCTGCGGTGTATATCATCTGAACAATATCTCGCCGTAGTAAAGCGGCCTTTTCCGCAATCATGCTGACGGTTTCGTCTGTGTAATCGCTCATGGAATCTCCCCTTATCAGAGTGGTTGTGGGAGGGAATACGGAGGGGTGTTATAAGAGTTTTGCAGGGAAAATGGAAAGAGAGGAGAAAGATATATATCAATCCATGCTATATGGTCGTGATGCAAGAAACGGAGGCGAAAATAACAACTCATAGTTTGGGCACTAAAATTGAGGTTAGCCATCCAGATATTGATACCTTTTCTCAGTCAGAGAACACAAATAAACCTGCAAAACCGTTTATAAAGTGGGCGGGCGGGAAACGGTGGTTCTTAAAAATTATCGACAAATATCTGCCTGAAGAACTTATAAATGGAGAAATAGAAAGATACGTTGAGCCGTTTTTAGGCGGTGGTTCAGTATTTTTCTACATAAAAGAGAACTACGACATTAAAGAATTTGTTATAAACGACAAGGGTGCGGAACTGATAGAAACGTATAGAGCCATACAGAAAGATGTAGATACAGTCATTGAAAAACTTTCAGAGATAGAAGAAAATTACAAGGCCGAAAAGGACTATAAAAAATTCTACTACAATAAACGAAGAAGATTTAATGAGATAAAAAAAAAGGCTGGTACAGAACTAGCAGCATTGTTTATTTTTCTAAACAAGGCCTCATATAACGGAATATTCAGGCTAAATCAAAGAGGCGAATACAATGTTCCTGTTGGATACCATGATAACTTTGCAGAAACTGACAGAGAAAATCTGAGGGCTGTGAGTATGGCTCTTGATGGTGTCAGTATATTAAATAAGGACTTCAGGGAAATAAGAAGAAACATAAACAAAAACAGTTTTGTCTATATTGATCCTCCATACACGGTAAGCCATGAGAACAACGGATTCATTGAGTATAATCAGAAAATATTTTCGTGGGAGGACCAAAAGGCCTTAAAAAGGTTTTCAGAAGGGTGCATAAAGAAGGGGGCAAGAGTGATGATAAGTAATGCACAACATGAAAACATATCAAAGTTGTATAAGAATTTCAAACAGTACCCACAAATAAGAAAGAGCCTGATTGGTGGCAAAGGAGCGGAAAGAAAGGACATAAATGAAGCTTTGTTTTTATCATACCCACGACGGAGGGATTAAATGGCTGAAGAAATTTTAAAAGGATTGATTCGTGGAGACGAGATTGAAAGTACACTCAAAGATAGAAGTAAAGAATATTACCATGTCAGTGTTAAAAAAGGGGCAGAAAAACCCTATCTAGATGATGGGTGGCAAATATATAAGGAATTAAAGACGAAAACACAACTTAGAAAACCGAAACCCCTCGGTGAACTATTTGAAGATAAGGTCTGGTGTACTATTGCCAAGATGGGATTTGAGGAAATGAGTATGGACAGAAGATTTGAAATCCCATTAACCCAGAGTGGAGGGAGAAAAAAGCAGATTGATGTTTTTGTGAAAGATAAGAACATTGCAATTTTAATTGAATGCAAAGCGATAACAACTCCGAAAAAGGTCTCAATTAGAGATTATCTTATAGAAATAAATGGTTATCGAGAGGGTGCTGTAAGATCAATAAGGCAACACTATAATGAAAAAACAGAGGTGAGATGGTGTCTCTCTACAAAAAATATACTAATTGACGATAAAGATAGGGAGTTAGCTAAAACATACAACATCTACCTATTAGAGGATGAAGAAGTCGGTTATTTTGGCCAACTTGTTAAACAAATTGGAAAGATAGCAAAATACCAATTTCTGGCAGAAGTATTTGAGGGAAAAAACATAAGAGAAATGGAAGTTAAAGTTCCTGCGATAAAAGGAACGATGGGTAAACATAAATTTTATTCTTTCCTAATACAGCCAGAAAAAATACTTCCTCTTGCTTTTGTGTCTCACAGAATGCGCACAAATGAAAAAACAGTAGAGATGTATCAAAGAATGTTGGAGAAAAAAAGGTTAAACGCCATTCGGGAATATTTGATTAAAGATCATGGGATGTTTCCAAATAGTATAATAATAAACTTCAAAATAGAGAAAAATTTGCTTTTTGAACCGATAACTGGCAATAACAATAACGACCTGAAAATAGGGATTTTACACTTACCAAGACAATATAGAAGTGCTTGGGTTATAGATGGACAACACCGACTATATGGTTTTGTAGGGACAGAACAAGAAAGAACAGCCACGCTGCCAGTAATAGCTTTTGAAAATTTGGACGCAGAAGAACAATCTAAGCTCTTTATAGACATAAACTCAAAACAAAAAAGAGTATCTGGGAATCTCCTCATAGAATTACAAGCAGATTTGCTCTGGTACTCAAAAGATGCATCAGAACGACTATCTGCTCTGATTTCAAAGATAGTTATTGAATTAAATAAAGATATTGAATCACCATTATATAAGAAAATTCTCTCGTAGGGAAAGAAAAAAAC
>JALTEL010000228.1 GCA_027073945.1 Caldifarciminota bacterium
TTGGTTGAAATGGTAGCTGGGAAATTGGGTCTTAAACCTGAGTTGATATGTTCTGGGAACAGGCAAAGACAGTATTCAGAAGCCAGATCCCTGGTTGCTTGGCTGGCTGTTGAAAAAGTAGGGCATTCGGCAGCGGAGGTGGCAAGATTCCTGGGGATCAGCCGCATGGGTGTTCAGAAGGCAGTTATAAGAGGAGCGGAGTTGAAATGGGATCAGGTGTCGTTGTGATAATAAGTTTACAAAGTTGCCAACGTCCCCTATTATGTCCCCCAAACTTACCAACGTCCCCCATTCCCGTCCCCTAGAGGAATTGGTTGAAATGGTAGCTGGGAAATTGGGTCTTAAACCTGAGTTGATATGTTCTGGGAACAGGCAAAGACAGTATCCAGAAGCCAGATCCCTGGTTGCTTGGCTGGCTGTTGAAAAAGTAGGGCATTCGGCAGCGGAGGTGGCAAGATTCCTGGGGATCAGCCGCATGGGTGTTCAGAAGGCAGTTATAAGAGGAGCGGAGTTGAAATGGGATCAGGTGTCGTTGTGATAATAAGTTTACAAAGTTGCCAACGTCCCCTATTACTCTATTATGTCTCTTGACTGTAAATACATCTACCCTTACTGCCGTTGGCAATGATTATAGCTTTGATAACGTTTTTTCCAGGCAAGTTGAGGCCAAGGGAAAGGATGGGGATATACTTTTGGCTATCTCGACAAGTGGAAATTCAACAAATGTTATTGAAGCTACAGCAATTCCCGACCATACCCAAGATGCCCTAAAATACCCAAACAAGGATTTTGTCTTTCGTAAACTTTTTCTTGAATTTAATCCAAAACCAGCGACTTTTCCTATTGCTTTACCAAATTCTTGTAGACAAAAACGAAAAAGTTTTTTATGTAAGCATGACAAACTCTATTCACAGGAGTGAATGTCATGCCCAGGAAAAATAAGAAGAAAGCGCGGTTGCCAAAAAAGAGCGGACCTCCCTCAAAAATTAAATTGCGAAAGCATCTCAATGCAGATGCCTTGTTCACGGCTATTCGCCGTGAATTTGAGAAAATACCAGAATTCCGGACCGGAGATGTAGAAATAAGCATACCAGATGCTTTGATGTCGGCTTTTGCCATGTTTTCTCTCAAGGATCCTTCATTGTTGCAGTTTGATAACAGAAGACAAGACCTGGCTGAATGCCGAAACTTAAAAAGCATCTATGGCATCCGGAACATTCCCAGTGATTCCAGGATGCGTGAAATCTGTGACGAAATAGATCCAAAGAACTATCTGTCTCCAATATTTAAAGTTCTTTTCCGACATCTACAGCGGGGCAAGGCGCTGGAACAGATGGTTTTTTATAAAGGATGTTATCTTTTAAATCTGGACGGCACAGGTTTTTTCTCATCCAAAAAAATAAGCGCTCCATATTGTATGGAAAAGGTACATAAAAAAACCGGAGAAACCCATTATCATCTTCAGATGTTGGGGGCGGCAATTGTTCATCCAGATTTCAAAGAGGTCATTCCCCTGTGTCCTGAGATGATTATCAAACAGGATGGTATTACCAAAAATGATTGCGAACGTAATGCCGCCAAACGCTTTTTTGAACAATTAAGAAAAGAGCATCCCCATTTAAAGCTCATTGTCAACGAGGATGCTTTAAGTCCCAATGCACCCCACATAAGAGACCTGAAGAAATATAACCTCCACTACATCCTTGGTGTCAAGCCTGGAGATCATAAATTTCTCTTTAATTTTGTGGAAGATGCTGCCCGGGATGGACGCACCATCGAGTTTGAAATTGAGGATGAAGACGATCCTGGAATAACACATCGTTTTCGCATCCTGAATAAAGTTCCACTCAATAAGTCAAACCAGGAATTACTGGTTAATTTTATAGAATACTGGGAATATTCAAAAGAGGACAAAATAATTTATCATAACACATGGGTAACTGATTTCACCTTGACCAAAGAAAATGCTTACATACTTATGCGCGGTGGTCGAGCGCGATGGAAAATAGAGAATGAGACTTTCAACACGCTTAAAAACCAGGGCTACAATTTTGGACACAATTATGGACTCGGAGAAAAACATTTAGCCGCAGTTTTTGCAATGCTCATGATGTTGGCCTTTCTTGTCGATCAAATCCAGCAACTGTGCTGTATTCTATTCCAGTCTGTATGGAAAAAACTCAAAAGCAAAAAATTGTTATGGGAAAGCATAAGGTCTTATTTTAAATGTTTCCTGGTTAAATCGATGGAGGCGATTTTTATGGCCTTACTCTATGGCATCCGGACTCAGCCTCTGGAACAATTAATTGATACCTATGATACTTCGTAATGCACCTGCCGTAGTTTGCGGCCACAAAGCATTACTTCCCCAATAGGCCGATAAATCGCTGTAGCAAAAATATCGATGTGAGGTCTGATGGATAGCTATGTATTTGAATCGGCAACTTCAATCCCAGCCAGGCACAAAACGCATTTTCAGATGGAATTTTGGTTTATTTTTGCTTTTTGGAGTATTATTTTACATAAGCTAACTGGCAATTTGGATGCTGATGAGGATATTCGCTCAAAAATGCCTTACGTCGGGAATGGCTGGTAAGATTTCTGTAAATCCCGACAAACAAGAAAAATATGCCCCGCCAAGCCCTTTCCGCCAAAGGCGGATTGCTTTTTCTCCCTTTCTTCAGGGAAGGGAGAAAGATAAAAAATCCTGTTAATCCT